>JAITMT010000264.1 GCA_031277235.1 Tannerella sp. | reverse complement strand
GCAAATGGACAGTTGTATTTATTACGATTCGGTCGTTGTAGAACAGGATTTTCGTACGGATTTGAGTCTGGGAGAATTGCAACCTTATTACAATGAATTGATTCTCAATTATATGGAATATACCAAATTCGATAAATATTCTTACCGGAAAAAGGAAATCGCCGCGAATCAAAAATTATTGGCGTCCAAATTGACATTATGGAAAGAACAGGACGAACAGCAAAAGGTTTATAATGAGATATATAAACTCTCAAAAACAGACCATTACCGGGATGTGGAACTGTGGGCTTCGGACGTCATTTCGGAAACACAGATGGAACAGAGCAAAATGGGAGTGCTGCAAAGAGAATCTGTCATCAAAGAACTGGAAATCACTAAAACAGCAACACTGGCGGACATTCGGCAAATGGAATACAACATCGAAGTGTTGAAAGCGAAAGACGAAGAAGAAAAACAGCAACGAATGGAAACGTTTAAGCAGGCTCTTTCGCAGTTTACATCACAGTTGGAAGTGTGGAAACAGAATTTTGTCATTACTTCTCCCATCAGCGGAAAAATTACGTTTACAAATTATTGGGTTGAAAATCAGAATGTAAAGGCAGGTGATATCGTAATGTCCATCGTACCGATCGCTACGATGCAAACGGTTGTCAGAGTACAGTTTCCCATGAAGAATGCCGGTAAAGTACATCTCAATCAGCGTGTTAATATCAAACTCGAAAACTATCCCTATTCTGAATTTGGTTTTTTGCAGGGAGCCATAGCCTCCGTATCGGAAGTTCCCGACAACAATTATCTTTATACGGCGACAGTTATACTCGATAAAGGACTGATTACAAGTTATAACCGAAAATTGGATTCCGGTGTTTTTCTAAAAGGGACGGCTGATATTTTGACTGACGATTACAGTCTGCTGCTCAGGCTCTTCAATCCCTTAAAAGCATTTTACGACGAGAAAATAAAACGCTAATCACCTCTCAATCAACAAATATTTGCTGCGGGCTTTGTCGCGGGTACAGGTGTTAAAGTGCACCATTCGCTTTTGACGGCGGTGAAGCCGGCATTCTTCCTGCAACTCCAATCTGTTTGCGGATAAAATGCCGGCGCTATTACATCGTAAATTAAACGACGCAACGACAAAAGTATTCCTGTAAAGTTCGCCTTTTCGTGGAAAAAATGCGTACCTTTGCCGGTTCGTTTTGAGTGAAAAGAACTATGGCAAAGAGAAAGGAAGAAGCGATTGACGCGGGCAGCATTTTCATCAAGGGCGCCCGCGTGAACAATCTGAAAAATATAGACGTAAAAATTCCGCGTGATAAATTGGTGGTTATCACCGGTT
Organism: Tannerella sp.; assembly: GCA_031277235.1. Taxonomy (GTDB): domain Bacteria; phylum Bacteroidota; class Bacteroidia; order Bacteroidales; family Tannerellaceae; genus Tannerella. The sequence continues at coordinate 14,695 of JAITMT010000264.1, read as the reverse complement.
TGTCGGGAAGCGGAAAATCGTCGCTGGCGTTTGATACGCTGTATGCCGAAGGACAACGCCGGTATGTCGAGAGTTTGTCGTCCTACGCGCGGCAGTTTTTGGGGCGCATGCACAAGCCCGAAGCCGATTACATCGTCGGGATTCCGCCGGCGATTGCCATCGAGCAAAAGGTGAGCGTGCGCAACCCGCGTTCGACGGTCGGCACTTCCACTGAAATCTATGAATATATGAGACTTCTGTTTGCGCGCGTGGGCAAAACCGTTTCACCCGTGAGCGGCGCGGAAGTCAGGAAACATCAGGTATCGGACGTTGTCGGGAAGGCGCTTTCCTATCCTGCGGGCACGCGGATTGCCGTCTATGCTCCGTTGGTCGTTCCCGAGGGACGGACGGCAAAAAGTCAGTTGGAAATATTACTGAAAGAAGGTTTTTCGCGGGTTGAAATCGAAGGACAAGTGTATCGTATTCAGGAAGTTATAGGAAATGAAAAATTATTGCAGTCCGAAAAAATCGAAATCCTCATTGACCGTTTGGAAGTTTCGGACGACAAACTGCTGAAAAATCGCTTGGCAGATTCGGTGGAGACCGTTTTTTTTGAAGGTAGAGACATCTGTATATTAAAGGTTTACGAAAAAGAAAAGCCGGAAATATTCGAGTTTTCCAAGCGTTTCGAGGAGGACGGCGTCGTGTTTGAGGAGCCGACGGAAATGATGTTCAATTTCAACAATCCGCTCGGCGCCTGTCCGAAATGCGAAGGCTTCGGAAAAGTGATCGGAATTGACGAAAATTTAGTCGTTCCCGACAAGAGTCTGTCGGTTTATGACGGGGCTGTAGTGTGCTGGAAAGGCGAAGTGATGGGCGAATGGCAGCGGTATTTTATCCGCGCAAGCGTCCGCTACGACTTCCCGATTCACCGCGCCTACTACGATTTGACGGACGGCGAAAAAGCCCTTCTGTGGCACGGAAACAGCGAAGTGGAAGGAATTGACGCTTTTTTCAAGCACCTCGAAGCCAACCAGTACAAAATACAGTACCGCGTGATGCTGGCGCGTTATCGCGGTAAAACGATTTGCCCCGACTGCAACGGCAGCCGCCTGAAAAAGCAGGCTCTGTACGTGAAAGTCGGCGGTAAAAACATCGCCGAACTCGTGTCGATGCCGATCAACGAAGTGAAGCCGTTTTTCGACCGGCTCGAATTGAACGAAACCGACGCGGTGATAGCCAGGCGATTGATGACGGAAATCACCTCCCGGCTGCAATTTTTGCTTGATGTGGGATTGGGTTATTTGACGTTAGACCGCCTTTCCAATACGCTGTCGGGCGGCGAAAGTCAGCGCATCAGTCTCGCTACTTCGCTGGGTAGCAGCCTTGTAGGCTCGCTGTATATCCTTGACGAGCCGAGTATCGGACTCCATTCCCGCGATACGGACATGCTGATTGCCGTGTTGAAGCAGTTGCGCGACGTCGGCAACACGGTGATTGTGGTGGAACACGACGAGGAAATTATCCGTGCGGCGGACTACATTATTGACATCGGTCCCGATGCGGGAAGATTGGGCGGAGAGATTGTATATCAGGGAGATGTGAATGATTTACAGAAAAACGCCGACAGTTACACGGTGCGTTACCTGACCGGCGAGGAGCAAATCGAAGCGCCGAAAACGTACCGGAAATGGAATCAGTACATTGAAATCAAGGGCGCTCACAAAAATAATCTGAAACGCATAGACGTGAAATTTCCGCTGCACGTGATGACGGTCGTTACGGGCGTCAGCGGGTCGGGAAAGAGTTCGTTGGTTAGGGATGTGTTCTACGAGGGCGTGAAACGCATCATGGACGGCGCGTTGCCGTCGGTGGACTGTTCCGCTATCAGCGGCGATATAAAAATGATCAGGGCGATCGAGTTTGTGAACCAGAACTCCATCGGCAAGAGTTCGCGCTCCAATCCCGTTACCTACATCGGCGCTTACGACGAAATCCGGAAACTGTACTCGGAATTGCCGCTGTCCAAACAGATGGGTTATTCGCCCGCCTATTTTTCGTTCAACAAGGAGGGCGGCAGATGCGAAGAGTGTAAGGGTGAGGGCTTTATCACGGTCGAAATGCAGTTTATGGCGGATATCACGCTCGAATGCGAGGCGTGTCACGGCAAGCGTTTCCGGCAGGAAGTGCTGGAAGCGGAATATCACGGCGCCAATATTTTCGATATGCTGGAAATGACTGTCAATCAGGCAATTGAATTTCTGGGTAAACGAAAAGATACACAGGCAAAAAAGGTGGTGAAAAAACTGACGCCGTTGCAGGAAGTAGGGCTGGGATACATCAAACTGGGACAAACGTCTTCAACCCTTTCCGGCGGTGAAAATCAGCGCGTTAAACTCGCCTATTATCTTGGACAGGAACGGCAGGAACAGACGCTTTTCGTGTTCGACGAACCGACAACGGGACTGCATTTCCACGACATCAAAACGCTCTTGAAAGCCTTCAATGCGCTGATAAACAGGGGGCACACGGTCGTAATTATCGAACATCACCCCGATGTTATCAAATGCGCCGACTATGTGATAGATTTGGGTCCCGAAGGCGGCAAGGCAGGCGGTAACGTCGTCGCTACAGGCACGCCACGGGAAATCGCCGCCTGCAAGGATTCCTATACCGGTCGGTTTTTGACGGGGAAAATTCAGCACAAGGCTTGACAATCTGTCCTTTCAAGACGGGTTATCTCCCGTAGGGTCCCCCCGCAGTTACCCAATATGAATACCTCCCCAATGAAATGAAACGCAGGTCAAAGTAACAGCCGGCGCAAGCACCGTAATTCCCCATTGTCAATTGTCAATTATCCATTGTCAATTCATTTCACCTGTCCGTCCTGACAATGCCCGAATCCGTATCGCTATTGTTGAGACGTTTGTTTTCGCTTTTTACTTTCCTTCCGAAATCGAAATTCCACCGGAACTGAAGCATGATCATCCGGGCAAAATCGTTGGCATACATGGAGGTTTTAACCGGCATATAACGGTTGTAATTTTTGGAAATCCGCTCGTAGCGATCGGAGAAAGGGAGCATGATACCGGCGCCTGCCGTATATTTTCCTCCGTTGTAGGATACCATGAACAAGTGCATGTTTTCACCGCCGTTCAGCGTTTCCCCGAAAAGATTGTCGTTGGGCGTGTTCAACTGAAATACGCCCGTCCATTTTTTATACATCGCCATGACTTGTGTCCTGACGTAAAAATTCGTATGGGTATGGAAATAATTTTTTCCGTGGCTGACGTAATAATTCATTCCGCCGGTGAGCGAAACCATGAAATATTTTTGGAAGGGACCGGCTGAAAACGTCAATTCGTTATTCAGTTTTTGCCGGTTGGTCTGATTTTCACCGATATGGATAAATTTTCCGTTTTCCCTGACAATTTCTTCCATGACAACATCCGGACTGAAAACATGGTTTACATTCAAATTCATGCCGTAAATTCCTTTTTTCCAGTTTAACAACAGATTGGTCGAATAATTCAAATTCGGTTTCAGGTCCGGATTTCCCCTGATAATTTGCAATGTATCAATGTATTGCTCAACGGCGCTCAAGTCGGAAAGGGAGGGAACGCTGTTATAGATTTCTCCCCTCAGCCGTAAAAAGGTTTGCGGGGTAAAATTGTACTGCAGGGTCAATTTAGGGCGAAAAGTATAAGTTGTGTATTCGCTTTCGCCCTCCTGTTGCGCCCGGGAGCGGGATAAGCCGATTCCTCCGGTGTAGCCGAATTTGTCTTTTTTGCCTGCAAATTCCGCATATACATAAGTTTCCGCCTGATTCATTTTCGCCAGGGCATTTTCCGTTCCCGCATAATCATTGTCGGCAAAGGCTTGGGTATGCTTCAATCCCGCCGTAAAGCGACCGGAATTTTCAAACAGTTTTTCATAAATCCCTTCGCCGATGATGGAATATTTCCTGCCTGCGACATTCGACCAAATATCGGATATCAACTGTCCCGCCGCTGTTTCCTCATATTTCCGCTCGAGCGTGGAATGAATATATGTGCCGACCATATTCAAAATCAGGCTTTGCCTATTTTTCAAAGAGCGAAAATAATACAAATCGAGCGAGGGTAGGTATTGACGCGAATTTCCTCCGTCCCTTACCTGCGTCATATTGTTGGGATTCAACGAAGTATATTGCGAAGAATAGCGGACTTTATCTTCGTACATGCCGGAGAAACGGGCGGTTGCATTGAAATAATAATTATCATCCAACAGATTGTAATTCAGCGAGATATTATGATATTCCTCCCGCAGGTCGCCGGCGGAGCCTTTTGAAAAACGGGTCATGCTGCTTCCATCCTCGAAATGAAAGGTGCGTTCTTCGTCCGCCCAAACGTCCGTGGGTTTGCGGTAGTGCAGCGAATAGTTCGCTCCAAATTCCGACTTTTTATGATTGACCCTGAAAGCGGCTTGCGCCTCCGCAAATCCGGTAGTCAAAGCGTTGCTCAGGTTGATATTGCCCGAACCTCCGGTCGTCTCCCGTTTCAGAATGTAATTGATTACAACCGAAGTATTTCCGTAACGCATCCCCGGATTGTCGAGGTATTCGACGCGGATAATGTCTTTCGGCTGTAAAGCCCTGATATCGCCCGCTTCCACTTTGACTCCGTTGATACAAAATTCAAGCAATTCGTCGCCGGGCAATGTTACCGCATTCGTTAACGGATTGACGGTCAGGCGGGGAAGTTGCAGGGTAGCGAGCAGATTGACGCCGTTGCTCGAATGCGCTTTCTGTTGGTCGGTAACAAACACGATGAGCCGGTCGGTTTTCGCAACCGTGTTGGAGGCGCTGACCGTAACGCCCTCCAATTGAGTTACATCCTCTTCCATGTAGATTTCTCCCAGATTGATGGATTGGGATATGCCGTTCAATACAAGCATTTTGGACGAAAAACCCAAACAGGAAACCGTAACAAGATAATTGCCGGCAGATACGTTTTTGAATTGAAAACTGCCGCTCGCGTCGCTTGTCATGCCGGCTACAAAAACCGAATCCGGGGTGGTCAATACCACATTGGCAGCCGGCAACGGCGACGCCGGTTCGCTTTTTTCCATCACTTTGCCCGATAGTTGATATTGGGCGTTCAACTGAATCGCTGCGAATAACAGGGCAACGATTGCGATACTTTTAATTCCTGGCTTTTTCATTTTTTCTATTTTTTATTTGTGAATAATTCGATGAATTTGACAGGACAAAATTAGTGCGTAAAACCTTGCGCAGGCTTTGCCTGATATGGACAAAGGTGGACAAACGACAAAAAATAAGTCGCTCATGATAAGCGACTTACTGTTTTCAATAAAGGGGTGATGTGGACATTTTATTTCATCAATAGTTCCAGAGACCGATTTCCAGCGCCTGTTCTTTCAGAAACCCGTCCGGACGCTGCTGATTCATCTTTTCCTTAATCCGCTGTTTTCGTTTGGTAACGGACGACGGCGATATTCCCATCAGGATTCCGACGACGGAAGTGGAAAGGCGCAACTTGAAAAGGCAGCAATAATAAATGTCGTCCTCCGTGAGGGAAGGGAAATCCGTGCGTAAACGGTAGGAAAAACCGTCGAAGAGTTGGTTCATATCATGCAGTATTTCAGGCCATTGCGACGGTTCGATGTAACGGGGTTTACGGCTCAATTTCGCCAATATTTCCGTTTGGGCAACGAGGCGTGCCGTCAAGAAACGTTCCCTTTCCTGAAGTCTGGCGTTTTGTTCCGTCAATTTTTCGTATGCTGAAACTTCCTTGTCTTTTTGGTCTGTTGATTTTGAATAGCGGTCAATATCCTTTTGCAGCAGTTTATTTTTTTGTTTCAAATCGTCGTTTTCAGCGACCAGCGAATTGATTTCCTGCTTGAGTTCTCCCGTCTCGTCGAGTTGGGTTGATAAATCGCTGATTAATTCTTCATTTCTATGGATGAGCGACTCGTTTTCGGCTAATTGGATTGTTCGCAGGCGCAACTGCTCTTTTGCCTCCTGCACGGAACGTTCCTTTCGCAGCAGTTTCCGCTGATAAAAATAAATGATGAAGATGACGAGCAGCAACACGCCGATTCCCGCCCAGAGAAAACGCTGTTTCAACTTTCCGCGCTCGACGTCGAGCGTCAGATTGTTCCGGACTAAACGGGTCTGTACCAGTTGCTGTTCCCGGTCAATTTTCATCCGGTTGCGTATTTTAGACATGACATTGTTGGTGGAAGCGCCTATTTCATGTATAAACAGCGGTTTTCCCTCTTTCGCCCGAATAATCTCCTGAAAGGCGCCCAATACGACATTCAAATTATCCAGTTCAATATCCATTCCTGCGTCCGTTTTCATCTGTTTTCTGACTTCGTCCGTAAACGACCGGAAAGCGTCTATGTAAATTTGGGCGGAATCAAGTTTTCCCCAGTCAATCCACGTTATTATATACTCCAGACGAATTTCGTTTCCCACCGGCAACTTGCTGTTTTCCAATTCCCGCAAAACGGAAATGGACTCGCCGTGTTTTCCCAAAGTGTTTAAAGTCCTGGCGTAAGACTTTATGAGTTGATATTCCATCCAGTCATTCGACGGATTGTTTTGTCTTCGAGCCAGTTCCATTCCTTTTCGGGCATAGAAAAGCGCGGAATCCGACTGATTTAATTTACTGAATTGCAGCGTTATATTAAGATAAGAGCCGACATTCCATTCCTGTCCGGCATATTTTTTCGTAAACTGAATCAACTCCTTGATAGGAGCCGAATCTTCCGGCATTTCATAAAAGGAAAGCAATCGGGAGCAAATGTCCTGAATCACAGCCGTATCCTGTTTCTGCACGGCAATTTGCAGGGCTTCGTTCAGCAACTGCTTTTGTTGCAAACGTTCCGTATCCGACCAGTTGATTTGCTCCGCCGCCAAGAGGCAAGCGTCCAATAAATGCGAAGAATTTGTCTTTTTGTAATAGTCCACCGCAAAATGGATCAGCGTGTCATTCATCAGGCTTCGGTTCTGTCTTTTGTGCGTCCGGGTCAGCCACCACGCATAATCCGCTTTGTCGCTGTCGGACAACATGTTGGGATTTATTTTTTCTTCCAGCATGTTTGCCAGACTGTCGGGATTTTCCCGCAACAATCGCGTCAAGACTTCTTCCTTCGGCATTTCATGAACGGTGGGACGGCAGGCAGTGAATCCCAACAGACAGGCGGAAATTAGTAAAAGCGTTGATTTTTTCATTTTTATTTTACTATTGTTATTTTTTGCCTTGTTGTTGGTGGTATGAAGACACTTAGCCTTCCAAATTTCTGATTATTCTTGCTTGCGGATCAAAATCCAACCAAACAATATCACCTTGTCTTACCATATTTCTTTGCCTTGTGGTTTTCCCCAGTCTATTTCAGAGGATTGAACGGGCTTCGCTGTTTCACCGAAAGCAGCAATCCGTTCTTTGGTTGTGAGGTGTTTTCTCTGTTCCAATCGTTTGATGACGATGCTGTTATCTACAACAAATACTTCTACATGATCATTCTCGAAAATGGACAGGTTTTCCAACAGGGATGTTGGAAATTGAACTCCTATACTGTCGCCCAAGCGTGTAAGTGTTGTTATCATTCTTATTTTATTGTTATAAATTTCTTATCGCTACTGCTTATGGTACAAAATTCGTTTTTCCCTATCTCTTTATCAAATTCAAAAACTCCTCGCGGGTTTTGGCTTGCTGGAAAGAGCCGGTGAAATCGGAGGTGGTCGTCATGGAATTTTGTTTTTCCACGCCCCGCATTTGCATGCACAGATGCTGCGCCTCAATGACGACAATTACGCCCAACGGATTGAGCGTCTGCTGGATACATTCCTTGATTTGCAGTGTGAGCCGTTCCTGAATTTGCAGCCGGCGGGCGAAAATCTCCACGACGCGCGCTATTTTGCTTAATCCCGTAATATATTTTCGCGGGATGTACGCCACGTGCACTTTTCCGAAAAACGGCAATAAATGATGCTCGCAAAGCGAGTAGAAATCAATGTCTTTCACGATAACCATCTGTTTGTAGCCTTCTTCCAGAAACATGGCGGATTTCAGCGTTTCGACAGGGTCTCTCTCATAACCCTGCAACATGAATTGCATGGCTTTCGCGATCCGTTCGGGAGATTTCTTAAGCCCTTCGCGTTCAGGATCTTCACCCAGCAAACGAATGATTTCCCTGTAATGCTCCGAGAGTTTGCCTGAAATCATAATTCTTTTACAATCAAATAATTGTCCGTATTTCCACCGTTACTCCATTTGCAGACGGATTTCGTCCTCAACGATATAGATTTCGTTCCTGATTTGCGGAAAATCCTGCCGCAGTTTGCGAAGCATCTCCGACGCCTCTTCGTAGGAACGGTAATTGCCCACGTGCAACTTCCAGAAAGGCGCATTGTACGTTACATACGTCTGTATGTCGGAATATGTTTTCCGCAACTGATCCTGCATGTAAAATGCGTGGTCTTTCGATTTGCGCTGGTCGTTACCCGAATACACCTGCACGCGGTAGCCCTTCGTGATCAGGAACGTTTTTCCGTTTACCACATCTACATTTTCGCTGTCAATGCGCGTTCCCACAAGCGCTTTCAACGCTTCGGACTGATGGATAATCACCGTTCCTTCCCCTTTTCCGGGCTTTTTTTCAAACTCGTCGAAAATGGAGAAAGAAGGGTTTTGCGCGCCGGCAAAATTCAATCCACCTATCGCTATTAACAGGATTAACAGGATTTTATGAAGGAAAAAACGTTTCATGACGGAAGTTTTAGATGGTCAAAAGCTGCGATGATGGGCAGAAAATTCTCGACCGAGAGCGAGGCGCCGCCGATGAGACCGCCGTCCACGTCGGGATTGGCGAACAGTTCGGCAGCGTTGTCCTTGTTGCAACTTCCGCCGTAGAGGATGGACGTCTCCTGCGCGATGTCGTTACCGAATTGATTGGCAAGGGTTTGGCGAATGTGAGCGTGCATTTCCTGCGCCTGTGCGGAGGTTGCGGTTTTGCCCGTACCGATCGCCCAAACCGGTTCGTATGCCAGCACAATTTTTTGAAAATCTTCTTTGGAAAGATTGAAAAGAGATTTATTCAATTGATTGTTAACAACTTCAAAATGCGTACCCGCTTCGCGTTCCGCCAGAACTTCGCCGATGCAGAAAATCGGCGTCAAACCGTTTGCCAGCGCTAAAATCACTTTATCTTTCAGTATTTCAGGCGTTTCGTGATAGTAGGCGCGACGTTCGGAATGTCCCAGAATCACATGGTTGGCGCCCGTCGAAGCCACCATCGCGGCGGATACTTCGCCCGTGTAGGCGCCTTTTTCCTTGTCGGCGCAGTTTTCGGCGGCAACGCTTATTTTTTCCGGATCAATTGTCGAAACTATGCTTGCCAAATGCGTAAACGGCGTGCCTATAACCACGCTGCAATTCGTCGTCTTGCCTTTCAAAGCCTCGTTTAACCCCTTGGCAAGCGCCAAACCTTCTGCAAGAGTGGTATTCATTTTCCAGTTTCCTGCTACAATATTTTTTCTCATTTTATTTATTTTATATTTTTAAATTTCACTTTTTGTTTTTGGACTTCAAACTCCGGTCATAAATCCAAACAAGCAACAAAGGTATGGTAAAACAGAGAAATACCCAAATCCATGCGCTTTTTTCTTCTTGTGCGGCTATTGTCGCCGGATTATAACTGTCTGATAACATCTTATTTATTTCTTCTTCCGAAGGCAAATCCCTGTAATGAAATTTTCCCAGAATTGTTCCCGATTTCAGCAGAAAAAGTCCCGGATTGGAACGGATCATTGTTTTCAGCGTAACATCGTCCGCCGTCAAAAACGGATATTCCGCGCCCGTATTGTTGATCCAAGCCTGAATACCCGATTCGTCCGAACTGGTCAGGCAATAAAAATCCATCTGATTATCAACGGAATAATCGTAAATATTATTGATTTCGTCAATGTTTTTGTCGTCGGCTTTTTCCAGTTTGGGAGAGACGAGCAGAAAAACGCCTTTCGGGTCGGCAAGGATTTGGTCGGCTAAGTTATCTCCCTGTTTATCATAGAGTTCAAAAGTCGTAACCGGCGGAACATATCCGTGTTTCACCAATTTGGCTTCGACGTAAGTCCAGGTCGAATCGCCGGCAGGAGCCGTTTCGGGCGTAAAACCCTGTTTTTGACCGTCTTTCTCGTAAATATATTCATAAATGTCCTGTGGAGCGTCCGCGGGAAAAGACATCAGTTCCGGTATGTTCGCCCCGATTTTATACGCTCGAAAATCCGTAACCGGCTCATGATAAACGTTGTGATACGCAAACGCGGTCGGAAAAAGATACCCGAAAAGCACGATAAACCATTGAACTCTGGGAGAATACAGCGGTTTCATCTTCCGGTGATTGATAAAAATCACCACCGAAGCGGGCATCAGCAGGAAAATATTTTTGTAAAACGTCTGCCAGTTGGTGATTTTCAGCGCATCGCCAAAGCAGCCGCAGTCGTGAACCGGATTGAAAATGGCGAGATAAAGCGTAAGCAACGTCATAAAAGCCATGAAAACGAGCACGCAGAAAGCCGTAATTCGCCGGTAAACAGCCACAAGGACACACAAACCCATCATAAATTCGATGGACGACAGGCTGATGGACATGAACAGGGCAATCGGCGAGAACGCGGACAGCGAAAATGCGTGGAAATATTCTTCCATTTGCAACGCTCCGCCGGTGGGATCAATCGCCTTCATCAAGCCTGAAAATATGAACGTTACGCCGATGATAACCCGACATGTTTCGGTCAGGATTTTACGAAAATTAAGCGATGTTTTCATGCGGGATAAGAGAGTTTAATAAGTCCAAAAAGCGCATAGTTGATAATATCCTGATAATTAGCCTCTATTCCTTCCGAAACCGATACCTGCCCGGCATTGTTTTCGATTTTCTTGATGCGGTTTAACTTGGTCAGAATCAAGTCTGTATAGGAACTTATCCGCATCAGTTTCCAGGCGTCGTCGTAATCGTGATTTTTGGCGTACATCAGTTCCTTGGTTTCGGTCATGTACAAGTCGTACAATTCCAGCGCTTTAGCGATTGAAATATCCACGCCGTCCGCAAAACCAAGTCGCAACTGGATGATTCCGATAATCCCGTAATTCACGATACCGGTAAATTCGGGTTTTATGCCTTCGTTGATTTTGCTTTCCTTCTTGATTTCAAGGCTCCGGATGCGTTTCGCCTTGATTAACAGTTGGTCTGTGATGGATTCGGGTCTCATAATGCGCCACGACGGAGAATAGTCTTTCAACTTGTCCCCGTACACATTCCTGCACGCCGTAATGACTTCTTCAAATTGCTCTTTCGTATTTGCCATATCGAAAAATCCGTTTTTATGCGGCGCAAATATACAGAAAAAGATTGTTTTTTCAAAATTTATGCTTATTTTTGCATTCAAGTTATTAAACTTTTCAAGATTATGCCAACTGTATCAATTTTTTACGGATTAATTGTGCGGATGTATTATAAAGATCATCAGCCACCTCACTTTCACGTTCAATATCAGGATGATAGGGCTGTAATAGATATTGAAACAGGAGATATAGAAGAAGGAGAATTGCCAAAAAGACAGCTTCGATTCATTCAAGCGTGGACGGAAATACACAAAGAGGATTTGAAGGCGAATTGGGAATTGTGTAAAAATGGAGAAGAACCTTTCAGAATAGAACCTTTAAAATAGCAATCAATATGGACTGGGAAGTAAAAACCGTAAAACCGTTAGAAAATCATATACTTTTACTCACATTTAAGAATGATGAACAAAAGTATTACGATGTAAAACCGTTGCTGGAAACAGGAGTTTTCAAAACCTTAAAAGACAATGAAATGTTCAAAACCGTGAGGGTTTGTTTTGACAGCATTGCATGGGATAATAATGTGGATATTGCACCCGAAACTCTTTATTATGAAGGTATTTCGGTAAATGATTCAATGAAAAAATCTTACGGAAATAAATAATAGAAATATGAAGAAATCTGTTTATATCTTGTTAATCATTACATTGATAGGCTGTCAATCCGAAAAATCAGGGACTGAAGATATACCGGTCATAGATTTTTCAAAAAACTATCCGGAGAAAAGGATACGTCTCCAGGACGTTGCCGATATAGAATATATTCCGTTGGAAACAACGGACGATGTTTTACTGGGTACAAGTTATATTATTTCTGTTACCGACCGATATATTGTTATAGGAGATTTGTCGCAGGATGAAATATTTATTTTCAATCGAAGAGGGAAAGTCGTGTCTCATTATAACCGCAGGGGACAGGGACCTCAAGAGTATATAACATTGGGAGGACACGTCATATTTGATGGGAAAAACGAAGAGGTAATTCACTTACACATGCCAAAAAGTGAATTTTTAGTTTATTCGATGAGCGGAGAATTCAAACGGTCATTCAAACATTCTAATAACTGGTTATTAAACGAAATGTACGATTTTGATGATGAAACCATGCTTGTGTGCAATGGAGACAGATGGATTAAGGAGCATGACTACAGTGAAAAACCGTATATGCTTCTATCCAAAAAAGACGGCAGCATTGTTTCCGTACTGGATATCCGGTTACCTGTAAGATATACAAACCAAATGCGTCAGGAGATTGATATGGGCGGAGGGAAAAAAGGATATACGGCTTCCAATATTTTAATTTACAATAATCCGTATGACGGTCAGAATTTAGTGATTGCAAACATATCTTCGGATACGGTTTACCGGCTTACACCGGACAGGAAATTAATTCCCATACTTGTCCGTACGCCTTCGGTTCATTCGTCTGAACCTCCAACCGTTTGGGGAGTTCCCCTGACTACGGATAAATTCATGATTCTGTACAGGAAATCTTTAGACCTGATTGCCTATGAACGGGGTAAGGATAGTCCCGGTGAATATCTCATGTATGAATTTGAAACCGGACAGACCAGTAAAATTTTTTTTGAACATGCTGACCTTTGGGTTAAAGATTGGAACCCATCATATATTAGTAAAAGAGACGTTCCTAAAAATACGTTTGTCCATCTGTTGCCACCACATGCTTTAAATAAAGAATATTATGATGAAAAGCAACGGAAAGGAGAACCTGTAAAGATACCCGATGAAGAAGACAATCCGATTCTTGCAATATATAAATTCAAATAATTATTTAGCCAATGAAAAAGATTTTACAATAAAAACGCTTTGTATATTGCTGCTATTCATATTTTTTAGGCTGTCAATTCAAAATATCCGATAATCCGGATTATAAAATTCAAATAAAAGGTCTTTAAAATGACAGTACAAAGATACGGAATTTGTTTCAAAGTAACGGTAAAAATCCTGTAAATTTGTTTCAAAGTGACGGTAAGGGATTATTTTTTCAATATGGACGTCTTTGTTCTTGGAGTTGGAGGTTATTTATAATTATATGATTATCAATTACTTAAATATTTCTGAAACTATTTCAAAACAAAATACCCCAAAAAAGTAAGCAAAACCCCCAGAACAATACTCGCTAAAACATAGATAATCGCCTGAAAATAAAGATTATTGGAAAGTTCCGCCTGCCGCAACCAATAGGATTTGTCTCATAATCAGTCGTGATTTTTGGCGTACATCAGTTCCTTCGTATTCGCCATATTGAAAAATCCGTTCTTTTGCGACGCAAATTTACACAAAAAGATTGTTTTTTCAAAATTTATGCTTATTTTTGCACCGAAAATATGACAGAAATGAACACTACAAGTCAATATCTCACAAATAATGGCATACGCCCTTCGGTACAGCGTTTGGCGGTGATGCAGTTTTTGCAGCACAATAAAACGCATCCTACTGTAGATGAGGTGTTTGAAGCCTTGCGTACAGAAATTCCGACGCTGTCGAAAACGACGGTTTACAATACGCTGAAACTGTTTATCGAACGCAAAGCGATCAATTACATCAGTATTGACGAGCGCAATGCCCGTTTCGACAGCGTAATTCAGCCTCATGCGCACTTTCGCTGCAAAGAATGTGACAGAATCATTGATATTGATCTGGATATCAATCAATTCCTCCCGGAAAATTTCAGAGGTGAAATTAACGAATCCTTTTTTTACCTGAAAGGTTTCTGCGAAGAATGCAAAAAACTCCGGTCCTGATTATGCCGGTCGGAAGTCCCTGTATTTCAGCCATATTCTTCAAATTGCAGTTTTTTCCGTTCGAGAAGCAACCGTTCTGAAAGAACGGATTTTCATAACCGCAGGCGAGCGGAACGTTGCCTGCGGAGCGTTCAATCTGCCATATTTCCGTCTCTCCGCACCCCGCGCAATACAACATTCCATCATGGAAAGGCGCTCTTTTTCCCATAAAAAAACAAAATGAATCTCCGTATAAACACCTAAAATAGTGCAATAATGAATCCAACGGATTAAAATATTTATAGAAAACACAATTCGGATTAATATTCGACTCCTTCGGAGTCGAACGGAGGTTGAAACATGACATTTTCTATAAACATGCAATCCCGTTGGGATTGAATAGATGTTTGGGTATGAATAGGGATATACATAAAAAACAATCATAAAAAATTAAATGAATATCCGTATAAGAACCTAAAAAATTATGTAATATAATGATAGATGTATCATTGATCTGTCCCGAAGGGACAATATATTGGTAGAAAATGGATTATCTCCTCAA
>JAITMT010000370.1 GCA_031277235.1 Tannerella sp. | reverse complement strand
CAACGCCGCTTATTGCTATTTCAAAATACCTATTTCTTTTAGTTTTTCGATCTTATCCTTTTCTAATCTCCCTTCTACATAGAGCTTTACATTTCTTTGTCTCCATTGCAACAGGGAGTTTCTTTCTCCTTTTTTCCATAGTAAAAACTGCTTGTCCCATTCTGAAAGGCGTTTTTTTCTCGTTGCTTCAAAAGGGAAATTGATTTCCTGTAACTTTTCTATCTTATCTTCCGAAAGAATGCCGTCTTTAAATTGCTTCCTGTTTTGGGAAATCCAAGAATGTATTATATTGCTTTTCTCGCCGTTACAATACATCTCGAAATTTCTGTACCAAATTTCACCTTTTTTAGGTTTAGATTTAGTTTTTTCCATCTTTGTTTCTTCAACGGGTTCGTCTATTTCAGACTCCACATATTGCTCTGTACCAGGCTCAATAGAAGGTTCCAATTGTAATTCCATTTCGGAAATAAGTTGTTGATACTTGACACTAAGCGCATGTGGACTTCTTTGAAGCACTTTGGACAAATCGTCCATAGTCAGTACTCCGTAATATTTTTTCAAATATTCGATTTCGGCATTTTCCCACTTACGATTATCCAAGGCATTTCTTGCATCCAAATCCGGTTCCAGTTCAAACTCAAATTGAGTAATAGAGAGTTTGTTGGTTTTTGTTTCCATCCGTTCCACATTCAAACGGTAACATGGATACATAACATCCTCGAATACAGCGCTTATAGTTCCAAAGAACCACCAGTCTCCACCGTCATACTTTACTTTATCGCCTACCTTGTATTTCATTATTTTAAATATTAGGATATGAGTTCGTAAAAGTATATATTTTTTTTAGATAATCAATGTTATTATATTTTTTTAACAAAATAATTAGTGAAAAACAATTGAATTAAAAGAAAAAAACTGAAATTTGACAGCCTTTTTTGTCGGATATAATTTAATGAATGCAAAAAAATGGCAATATTTCAACAAAAACGTCGGAGGTAGTGAAAACGCATGATTAAGGATTCTCAAAATACTCGCACATATCATTCCTGGCTTCTTCCTGCGCAAATTCAGCCAACGGCCTCACCTTATCTAAATCGAAATCGTAAGTCCCTACGCCATAATCATATAGCGAAATGATATGTTTATGGTCAGTCATATCGCGTATTTGTCCGCGCTTGGCGCCGTAGGAGTAGCCCGTAAAGGCAATTGAGAAAATCGGACGAGGAATTTCCCATGGTTTTACCTGATTATAAGCACCATAATAAGTGTACCATTCCTCTATGATTTGCAGGATATTCTGTCTATTCGCCCGGAAATTTCCGGCAATACCCTTCAACCGTTTTTCTTCCTCTTCGGATAATTTTTGCTCCTTGTCTTTCGACATTCTTTTTACGGTTCTTTTCTTTTCGTTTAGTATTTTAGCACCCAAAAGGCTTTGTATCTGTATGATAACCTTTTCAAACTGTATGTCAAATTCAGATGTGTCAACTTCGCTCCATGGAATTATTTTGCCAAGTTGCAATTGTTCCCGCTCCCAACGTTCTATTATTTCCTTTTCCTTGTCTTTCAACGGTTTCATGATTTCTTCCACTTTTTTCATAAAATCCGGAGGATAACTTCGGTCTAATTTGATTGCCAACACATTATCCAATTTATTGACATCTCCTTTCTCTCTAAAATAGTTGAACGGAATATTGGTAAAATAACCGCCGTCAATTAAAAGACCTTTGAATTGGGCGTTGTAGAAGAAAGCGAGCATCTCCATGGTTACCTCATATTTAACGCCGTTGACTTCAACAGTATGAGGCAATTGTAGAATTAAATCATTTTTGCCCCCAACTTCGACGCCAATCAGAGTTGACTGCATATAGTTCAAAAAAGTATTCAGTTCTATGACGTTGTTGAGGTCGATATATATGCTTTCCGACTTATTTTCAATAAGTTCCTGCATCGCTTTTTTTGTGACGTATTCATAAAAATCATAATCACTTCTTGCAAACTCTCCCTTTCCGTTAATGAAAACTACCGGTTCGTTATCAACTTTTACAGACAGGTTTTTTGAGATTTTTTCGGATGTTGTGTTTCCGGGAAATATACCATCTTTAAATGATTTATTCAACACATTAGCAGCATTATACAAAGGCCGTATGGCAGGCGGGATGCTCATCGAAGCGGAGACGGCTTCGAGCACAGGAAAATCGGGTGTGTATTTATTGGAAAAATATAGCGGAGAATTTGTTGTAAAATTAGAAACAGCACAGGCATATTCCACTCCCAAAATTTCCCAAAGTTCTCTGAATGTTATTTTATTTAAATGATTGTTTATCAGATTTATAAAATCACTTGTAAACTCATATTCACCTCTGTAACCTATTCTGAACTCTTTCGAATCATTGTCTTTTGTCTTCTTTTTTAACGTTACCTTAAAACTTTCTTCCGATAGATTCTGATAACATTTAATCAATTGTTTTTGAAAAAACGTATCTCTTGTAGCGGCAAAAATCATCAAATCAAAAAAGAACTCACGCACCTGAAAACCGGAATACATTCCTCTGTCTAAAAATGTGCCCAAGATGCTGTTGGCGTTGACTTTCATCCCTTTTTTACCGCGTCTGAAAAATCCGTAAAAGATGACAAGCAAGCCTGAAGAAGACAGCAGCGTGCGTGCAAGAAAATTTATTCCTCCTTCTTTTGAATTTGCATTATTTGCGCCGAATACTTTCTGCACCCATTTCATAAACCATCCCGGCCTTTCCCGGTTTGAAAAAAAACGGTAGAGTTGCCCAATGTTGTATAAAACGCCATCCAACACTACTTTTGCAATGAAAGAAACCAACAAACCGCGTTTTGCAAACTTGACCGGATTGCCATGAATGGTGGTGCTGTTTTTGGTTAAGTCGTACTTAAAATCATCGCGTTTGCCACCAAGTTTTTTTTGTCCCGTTTCAAAAACCGTTTCAGGTGCGTTGTAAATTGTCTTATCTTCAGCCACTTTCAGTTCCGAATTTTCATCAACCATTCTATATTTGCCTGCATCTACTTCGACTAAAAATCTGGAAAAGTCAAAATCCAGGACCGTTTCAATTTCTTCTGAATTTAAACCAAGAAGCAAGGCAAAAGTAGTAATAGCTCCGGCAGATGCGCCTGCCATGCCTTCGATAATGGGTTTTGTTTCCTTCGTTGAAGCGTTCGCTATGGTCAGAAAGTCCATAATCCCGGGCTTAGCCCTCGCTATTAATTTGACGTTTTGGGGAGCAACAGTATCGTTCACCCTCATAGCCAGTCGCACTTCCAATTCACTGATTGCTCCCAAATAGGTATTTCCACGTGCACCGCCGCCCTCCATCACGATGTATTTCAAGTCATCGATGGAGAGTTTCGGGTTTGACACAGGAGTTTTAGCGGTAGATTTTTCCGGCGTCGGATATTTTGGCAGTTCAATATTTGTTTCACTCATGGTTATTGCGGATTTTCGCCTGAATACGAATCTGTTGCCATATCACAACTCTCTGCAATAATGGCAGGTGAGTATTGTTTCGGAATCAGCACATCGCTTGTCGGCTCGTCATCACTTTCGGGATAGCCTCTGGGTTTGACGCCGTCACGGTTGCCACACTCCAGAATCACCAAATCCGTCGGTATTTTAAATACTCCTAAATCAATGATTTCCTTGGGTTCGGGCAGTTCGACGCCGTTGATGTCGTACTCAAATTTTGTCGGCTGGTTGTCTTTAAGTTCTGCCAGCAACGTCCCAAATCCTTCGGGCACTACTTCATAATTAGCTATTGAGTTGAATTGCAGGAAGTTGATAGCTGCGCGCTCTTTTAGTTCGTCCCTGTGTACAGGCACGCGCACCGTGGCGTAGGAAGCCTGCATAAATGCTTCAAAATGTGGATTATCGTCCGACAAATCAAGTAGTTCGCTCCAGTTGTTCTTATCGGAATAAAAATAAGGATGCAGCTGATAGGTCATGTTTTCCCAGTCGAAAGCCGTTTCAATGAATTTGACAACCTGTGCATTCATGGTATCTGCGCAACAATTGGGTTGAAATTCTTTGCCTACCACATAGTTGTCCTTGAGCCAGAAGGGATTGCAGCGAAACATTTTTCGTATCGTTTCGCGTTTTATTTCGTCTTTCACCATGCTTTCCTTTTTCAATGGATTGATTCCCGGTCTGTTAGGGTCGAAGGAGGCAAATTCTTCTTCTTTCTGTCTAACCAATTCTTCGTAGGCTGCCACGATAGAGTTGTATGTCTTGATCTTCCATGCTTTATAGGCTTCTTCAGACAGATGACATTCGATTTCAATATTTACGTAAAACTCTGCTCCTCTGGATACTACCGTAATAGGTATCTGTTTTGTTTCGCCGTTACACCAGATTTGCACGTTGTTCCAAAGAAAAGCATCCCCATCTTGCCAACTGGCAAAATCAAATACTCCAACAGAGCAGACCAAGGATGCAGGTATCTGATAGTCATAATAATAAGATGATGCCCGTGCTGTATAGCAACTGTAATCTTCCGGTATCTGAACCAATTTGCTTGCTGCTGATGTCTGCGAACCGTAGAACGTTTCCGAAACAATGGTTTTTGCTGCAGGCGGCTGCTCAATATCAATTTTATACAATATCGCCCAAATATGGTAATTGTCTCTGGTAATGTTGTCTATCGTCAGAACGGGACTGCCATCGACGGAGGCTTTACGCGGGTCTTTCGGAATTTCAAAACCCGGAATTTCCTTGATGGAGCGACTTAGGTAGTAATGAGCCGGATGTACGATGTCTATTTCAAATATAAGCCGCTTGCCGTAATTTTTCAAAGTGCCGCGAATCAGTTTGTTGAGCCATCTGTAAACATACGATTTTGTTTCGGTCGTGCTGTTATCGACTTCAAGCGTGACCTTTTCCTCAAACTCTTCGATGGTCATGGTGCTTCGTTCGCCACGCACGCGTTTACTGACTCTATCTACCACACGTTCAAATACTTCCTTTGCTTCTTTTTGGGCTACGACACTTGAATTGATGGAAGAAGAGGAATTGGAAAAACCGGCGTCAATACTACTCGAAACAGGTCCGAAACTTCCTGAAGCAGAGGCATAAACCGATATTTCATTGGCTTTACTCTGAATGTCGGAGGATACATTTTCCAGGCTGAATTTTTCGGTTGATTGCGTATCTGTTTCACGGAATGTCTCTTCGTCCGTGATAAAAGACTCAAATGATTCGAGCCGTTTCAGACGGCGCGTTTCCCTGATGTTTTTTGCTCCGGCCTGTGTATTGTTGATGTGGGCTATTTCTCCGGGAAGGTAGCCGACAGTCTCTGTTTCCACGACTCTCAAATCGGCCACCTGATACGGAAATTTCAAATTACATTCATTTCCATGCGTAAAAATGCTATATGGTCTTTTTATGCCGAAATATGCATGTTCAAAAGAGGAAACATTCACCCATTTTGAACCGATCAAACTGTATTTTTCAGTTTCAACCAGCGTTCTCAGTTGATTGTTAATGTTTTTCATCTTTTCCGACACTGAATTTTCGGCTTCTTCGAGCGTGAAAAGCTTACTGTTCAATATATTATAAATCAAATCGTATTTATCGGTTTTCTTCTCTAAGGTGGATTCGATGCGGGTTACTCCCTGTGCTTCCAATGAATTTATAAGTTTTTCATAGCTTTTAAACTGCTTTTCAATAAGGGTGTTACCTGTATTCTTCTGTTGAACTTCTTCATTAATTGCAGTGGCGGCACTTTTGAGAACTTCTCTGCCAACAATCTTTGTTTCAGCCGATTCCACCGTTCTTTTTTCCAACTCGACGCCTATCGCCATTTTTGCATCGGCAACTGAAATACTATCCTTTCCCAGTGAAATCAGTAAGCCTTGAACCGGTAAATTTTTTGTTCTGACGCTTCCTTTTTGCGGAAAAGAGGACACATGTTCTTTTTCGGCTTCGAAAAGCAATGATTCGACTTTCGATAGACTGTTCAACTGCTCCAAAAGCTGTATCTTAGTGGTTAAATCTTCTTCTTTAAGTTCTTCATTTTCACCTTTGAAGCCAATAAAGTTAGGTGCACCGGCTTCGGGGATGGCAATTTCAACGGGGACAGGATATTGCGTATTTTTAAGCGCGGCATACACATTCCTGAACTCATCCATTAACTGTTTGAACAGTAGATTGGTATTGCTCTTTGTAAGTGTTCTGACGACGATATTGTCATACAACTGCGCAAGTTTTTCCTGCGAAGCATTTTTCCCCTGCAATGCTGCAAAATCTTTTCCGGATTTCACAAAACTGCCGGAAGTCACGTAGTCCTGCAAAGCGCTATTGTATTGATTTAATGTCTGTTCCTGTGTTTGAACAGTATTTTCCACAACTTCGGCCAGCGCAGTAGTAAGCGGTGTTTCCAAGGTAACATGTTCTGTTTCAGATGATGGAAAATCGGCTTTGGGGCTTCGCAAGGAAGCAAATTTATATATTTGAGACTGATTTATCATATTCTTAATTTTATTTGATGAAATATTCATTAACAAAAACGCATAAAACAATGAAATATTGCAGATTTTGTTACGTATTTTTAAGAATAATAGATAAAAATGTAAAAATTTTTGACTAAAACATTACTTAACGGAAAACCTGTTATTAAGCATATTTTTATAACAGGATTTTTCTAAATCCTCCTGTATACTTCATCAAACGGGATACGCATTCTGTCACCCCAGATGCCGCCTTCTTTTCGTATTCCGCAGGATATCACCATATTGATTCCGGAGCCAAAGGGGAGTTTCAATATCTTTTTCACCAGCCGGCTGTCGAAACCTTCCATCGGACAAGTATCATAACCTGTTTCAGCCATTGCAAGCATAAACGTCTGCGCCGCCAGGCCGCAAGTTTTGTGTACCACCACATTCATATCACTTTCAGACAGTTGATACATGGATGGCCGAAAAAAACCGACAATAATTCCAACCGTTTTCCTAATGAAACCCAATATGCCGAAAAATCGCGCATAGAGTAGCGGCATCACGGTTCCGTAATATTGCCGCCAGCGTTTTATTCTCTTTTCGTGCTTCTGTTGCGGACTGGTTTTCAGCACATTCTGTATTTCCAATTCCATCATTTTCCGGGCTCTTTTCCGGTACAAATCCTGCCTCGTCACGAACACAACCATTTGCTGTGCAGTTGTTGCAGCCATCTGACTGTGGCAGGCACGGGAAAGTTTCTGCAAAACACCGGAATCGGTGATGTGATAAAATTCCCATAGCTGCATGTTGGAAGAATTGGGAGCCAAAGTCGCCAGTTCTATACACGATTTTACTTTTTCCGGGTCCAATACCTTACTTTCGTCATAATGACGGGTCGAACGTCGGTAATTTACAATTTCACTGAATCGTTTTTCGTTTGCCATTGTTAATTAATATAATTTGTATATTGCAATATTTTCTCTACTTTGTCATTTCAGTTGATAATTTCTCCTGTGATATTGGACAATTTCTCCTTCCACTTTTGAATTTGCTCCGGTGTTTGTTTGACCCAAAGTGCATCTTTATTTCATTCCTGCAACGTATAATTTACATTTCTACCCCTTTCTTTTTCCTGTCGTAAAATCCCTTTTTCCATCAAATCCTTCATGTCTCTCAATGCGGAGTCCGGAGAGGTTTTGGCGATTTTTGCCCATTTTGAAGAAGTCAGTTTTCCGGAAAAATCATCAAATAATTTATTGAGCATCAAGCGTTGCCGCTCGTTGATTGGCGTCTCCTTGTGTTTTTCCCAAAATGCTGCCTTACGCAAAATATGTTGCATGCTATCTTCTGTTTCAAGCAATGCGTGTTTCAGACAAGTCAAAAACCAGACCAGCCATTGTGTTATATCGCCATCGCCGTGTTGACCGCTTTTAAGCGTTTCGTAATAAACGTTTTTCTCCTGCCGGATTTGATTCGAAAGACTGTAAAATCGCTCCGGACTGCTCTCACTGCGAGCGAGTAACATGTCGGAAATAGCACGGGCAATCCGCCCGTTACCATCGTCAAACGGGTGAATAATGACAAACCAAAAATGGGCTATGGCCGATTTTAATACACTATCAATCAAGATATTATCATTATTTAGCCAAAACAGGAAATTATCCATCTCCGTTTTCACATCTTTTGCCGGAACGGCTTCATAATGTACACGTTCTTTCCCCATTGCGCCCGAAACGACCTGCATTTCTTCACTGCGATACCTGGCAACGTCAATTTTATACATCCCACTATAACCGGTCGGAAAAAGCGCCGCATGCCAGCCAAACAGCCGTTCTTCGGTAAGCGGTTCCCTGTAATTTTGAGTTGCATCAAGCATCATTTCCACGACGCCGTCAACATTTCGGGGCGAAGAAACAAGTCCCGCCGTATTGATCCCCAAACGGCGCGCAATAGACGAGCGGACTTGGTCATAGTTCAACTTTTCTCCCTCAATCTCAGATGATTTAAGCACATCAAGCGTCAGCATTTCAAGATTTTTCTCTTCCTTCGACGAAAAACCGAGTGAATGAATCTGCCCCAACATCTTGCCCTGCAAAAGACGAACCTCTCCCAGCGCCGCACTCACAACCGCATTTTCCCAACCGAAGTCGGTCCAATTTTCGTTTTGATAAATATATTTTGCCATATCAAAATAAGGATGCGGCAAAAGTACAATTTATTTTCCGCATTTTTGCGGCGAATAACATGTTTTTACCTTTCCAAAAATTATTTTTTACCTTAAATCCGCACCTTTTTTACTTGCGGATTTAAGGTATATTTATATTGTCGCCAATAAAAATATTTCTCCTTCGGCCGGGAAAAAATTATCTGTTCTGCCGGAAAAGTAGCGTTTTTCCATGTCTTGTTTCGAAATGATTTCAGCATTTTTCAAATTGGCTTCGCGAGCCATCGTCAAGATTTCGTCGGG
>JAITMT010000353.1 GCA_031277235.1 Tannerella sp. | reverse complement strand
AAGTCCGTGTCCATTTATGAAATGCAGTCTGTATGGATGCAAAATCCGCCGACTGAATAAATGTACGGATACTTGCATGGGAGGGAACTTTCCCGTTGCTGAAACCGAATTTACGAATCGGATACGGTTCGTTTAACCGGCAAAAACGGCCGATTTCCCGATAACCGTATTGACCGCGCAGGATTCCCTTTATGATGATCAACAGCATCGCAACACTGCCATACCGCTGACCCTGCATACGCCGGAAATCTTCTACTTCCTGTAAACATTCTATTAAACTCATAGCCATTTTTTTGCAAAGATAATAATTTTAAAGAACTTTTTAGAACTTAACAGCCCTGCCTCAGAGGGGGATAGGAATTATCCGAAAAGGGGAATTTTTCCGGCACAATTTCCCTCTTTCGACATAATTCTCCCCGCCTTTGCCTCCGCCTTTTTGCCCCCTCCGGAGTAATTTCCCTATCGGAATGTCCAGCGGCGGAACACCCTGAAAAGGACACACCCTTCATCACCGTAGGCGAGAGAAGAATTCAACACCTCTATCAATTTAACAACTACACTCTACACTCTAAATCCGCCCAACCGCCCGGCGACCCGTCCCCTTTTCGCCGGTGAGGTCGTCTCCGAGGTCTTTACGCGCTTCTGCCGCTACGTTCATCAACTCTTCAACGACTTCGGGATACTGCTCTATCACGTTGTAGCGTTCGCCTGGGTCGCGGCGCATGTCGTACAAAGCCTTTTCAAAGGGATGGCGTTCTTCCACATGTCCGGGTAAACCGTCGTTTCCGGGAGGAAAATTGTAGGTGCGTCCCTTGTGTTCAAACACCAGTTTAAACCGGTCGTTGCGCACGGCGATGAGGTCGTTTTTATGATAATAGTACAGAAAATGCGTTCGCGGCGAAACGGTTACGGTCGTGTCCGTCATCAGCGAAAGGATATTGACGCCGTCAATGGGCAGCGACGGAAGCGGCGCGCCGGTGATACGGGCGAAAGTAGGCAACAGGTCAATCGTCGAAGCCAGTTGGTTGCAAATCGTACCGGCGGGAATTTTCCCCGTCCAGCGCATGATGCAGGGTACCCGCTGTCCTCCTTCAAAAATCCCTCCCTTCCCTTCGCGCAAGCCTCCCGCCGACCCGGCGTTGTTGCCGTAGTTGAGCCACGGACCGTGGTCGGACGCGAATATTACCAATGTATTATCCGCCAAACCCAGCCTTTCCAGCGCCTTCAAAATTTCGCCGACGCTCCAGTCTATTTCCATCATCACGTCGCCGTACAGCCCCTGTTGGCTTTTTCCCTTGAACTTGTCGCTCACGTAGAGCGGCACGTGGGGCATGGAGTGGGCAAGATATACGAAAAACGGCTTGTCCCTGTTTTGCTCCATGAAACGGACGGCACGCTCGGTATAATTCGTCGTCAGTTGCGTCTGGTCTTCCGGCGTAACGTCCGGGTCTATGATTTCAACGCCTTCATACATAGGCAGGTTGGGATAATAGGAGCCGGCTTGCGGGTGAAATGTCCACATGTCGTTGGAATACGGCAAGCCGTAATACACGTCAAAGCCGTTGTTGGTCGGCAAAAACTGCGGATGATGTCCCAGATGCCACTTTCCGAAAGCGCCGCAAGCGTAGTTTTTCTTTTTCAGCACTTCGGCGATGGTTTCCTCGCTCTGCGCGATACCGGTTGTAGCCGTGTGGTCAATGGCGCCCGCAAAACCGATGCGGTTCGGGTAACAGCCGGTCATCAAGCCTGCCCGCGAAGCGCTGCTGACTGCCTGCGCCGCATAAAAATTGGTGAAACGCATGCCCTCGTTGCAGAGGCGGTCTATGTTGGGCATTGGGTATCCGATGGCTCCCGTGACGGGAAGGTCGCCGTAGCCCATATCGTCTAAGAAAATAACCACGATATTGGGATTTTCCGCCTCGGCGGCAATTAACGGCTGGGCTGCACAAACCAGCAATCCGGCGCACGCGGTAGAAAGATTTCGTTTATTCATTTTTTTATTCATTGTTTTTTAAGATTTCTGATTTTTCCCCGCAAAGGTACGGAAAAGATTCATAACATTTGCCGGAGGTCTTTCATGGCGCAGTTCTTCCGCCATAAATTCCATGTAAGGATATACATGCTCAAAATACATGGTCAGACCGGGGCAAAGGTAATTCAGTCCGTATTCTCCGTCGGCTGTTGTGGCGATGCGGTTTTTCGGACATTCTCCGTTGCAGAGGTTGAGGAATTTGCACTCGCGGCACTGGCGTGGAAGCCCGTCGCGCTTGTAATTGCCGAAATGCGTCTGTTTGTCGGAAAGCGTCATGCGTATCAGCGAATCTTGCAGGATATTTCCCCGCAAAAATTCGGGATACACGAAGTGGTCGCAGGCATAGACATCGCCGTTGTGTTCCATGGCGAGCGCGTGCCCGCAAGTTGGCGCATAGATACATACGCCGGGCGGCTGATTGACCATTCCGGCGAGCGTGGCGTCGAAAATCTGTACATAATATTTCCCCACATCGCGGCGCACCCACTCATCGAAAATACGGATATAAAAATTGCCGTAAGCAACCGGATCAACCGACCATGACGCCATTTCGCCGTCTTCCGGATGGTCTTGAGCCGTAAGCAGTTCCAGCCCGTCGCTCCGGGTACCCAAGCGCTCCACAATGGGCGTAAACTGCATATAACGGCTGCCGATTTCCTTGAAAAAACGGTATATCTGAATCGGATAACCCACGTTATAATCGTTGATTACCGACAGCGTATTAAATTCAATATCATGCTTTTGCAAGAATTCGATACCGCGCATGACCTGTTTGAAAGTACCCTTTCCGCCACGGTTTTTGCGGTAATGATCGTGCATCTTTTCCGGTCCGTCAATGGATATGCCGACCAGAAAATTGTTATCCTTGAAGAAACGGCACCATTCGTCGTTCAGAAGCAGTCCGTTGGTTTGGATAACGTTCGAAATTTCCCGTCCGCGACCGTACTGTTGCTGCAGGTGCAGCGCCTTGCGGTAAAATTCGATGCCCCGAAGCAGGGCTTCCCCGCCGTGCCATACGAACTGGATGGCAGGCGACGTCTGGCAGTTGATATAGTCTTCGACAAAACGTTCGAGCAGGGCGTCGGACATCTTGTAGCCGTTACGGTCTTTGTACAACTCGCTTTTTTCCAGATAGTAACAATATTCGCAGTCCATGTTGCACAGGGGACCGACCGGCTTAGCCATCACATACAGTGGCAGTTGCAGCGGATTTAAGTATAATGTTTTTTCCATATATTTACAAATCATTTCCAATTATCGGCTACAAAAATAGTAATAATTATGGAAAATTCATTTGTTGTCCGTATATTTGCGCCTGCGTAAATCGGATACAGACGATGGAAAACCTGTTGATCATAAAGGATTTTGAACACCGTTTCAGGGAAATATATCTTTTTAATTTTCGCGGAATGGTGCGCTTCGCAGGCGAATATGTCCCCTGCGAGGAGGACTGTGAAAATATCGTTCACGACGCTTTTGCGGAAATCTGGGAAGCAAAAGGGAAATATCTGCATCGGGACAATAACCTGTTGTCCCTGATATTCACAATTATAAAGAACAAATGTATCGATTATTTGCGTCATCAAATCGTTGTTCGCGAGGCGGAAAATATCATGCAGGAAGAATACAGGCTTGAAATGCAACTGAATCTGTTTTCTCTGGAATCGTTTGATAATGATCTATTTTCTTCGGGCTATGATTTGGAAGAATTGATAACCAAAGCCATAGAAGCGTTGCCTGAAAAATGCAGACAGATTTTTGTGATGAACAAAATCGAAGGTAAAAAACAGAAGGATATTGCGCGGGAACTCGATATTTCCATCAATACCATTGAAACGCAAATGGCGATTGCCTACAAAAAACTGCGCGAAGAACTGAAACAATTTCTGCCCCTGTTACTTTTTTTCATCAATCTATAAAAATTTTTTCAACATCTTTTGGCGGATTTTTCATGCTGTCCGTTATAAGGGCATAAGAACAGAAAATGGACGAATTGATCAAAAAATACGGGGAAGGCAGTCTTTCGCAAGAAGAAAAACTCGAATTGCTGCGGAAATCGGAAAATGATGCGGCGCTCAAAACCGAACTGGCGCGCTATAAAAATCTGAATGCCATCATGAATTTGAAGCGGCAGGAAGGTGATTTGACCCATGCGCGGGAAAGTTACCGCCAATTTATGAATGGCAGAAAATCCGGGACTGTAAGCCTGCGGCAAATACTATCCTATGCAGCGGTGGCGGCTTGTCTGATTGGTTTTACGTGGTTTCTGTCGGGAATTTATCATCAATCGAAAAGTGACTCCGCCGAAAAATTCAATACGCTGTATGTCCCTGCCGGTCAGCGCGTTAACTTTACGCTCGAAGACGGCACCAGCGTATGGCTGAATGCACAGACGAAACTGACGTATCCCGTTGAATTTAAGGGAAATAAAAGACACGTCCAAGTGGAAGGCGAAGCCTATTTTGAAGTTGCCAAAAATCCGGAAAAGCCGTTTATCGTTTCTTCCAAAGGATTCAATATTAAAGTTTTAGGTACAACGTTTAACATTTACAGTTATCCCGGAGAAAAATTAAGCCGCGTCAGTCTGATAGAAGGCCGCGTTACGGTTGATAATAAGGATGTTGTAACCTTGAAACCCCAGGAGGAAGTTACGATTGAAGGCGATAAAATGACGGTCGCTCCGATTGCCGACCGTAATTATTTTCTGTGGACGGAAGGCATTTACAGTTTTAATAATGAACGCTTTGAGAACATTGTCAAAAAATTGGAACTTTATTACGATATCAATATCCATATCGAAAATGTCGCCATGCGCGAATGGCGATACACGGTCAAGTTTCGTCAGCGCGACGGCATAGACGAGATACTGCAGCTGATGCAAAGAATCCACCGATTTGAAATCCAAAAGGACGAAGACAACAATCGTATAAAAATCACAAAATAATTAATTATTAATCTGATAGCCTATGAAAAAATGAAAGAAAATCCAAAAAGAACCACGGCAAAAGTACCGGTTTTGCCGTGGCTTAAAAAGTAACACCAAAAATCTGTAAAAAATTTACCAGTATTAACTTTTAAACTACAAAGATATGAATTTAAAACATTTGTTAGCGTTTTTTTATAAAAAAAATAAAATTTTCAGAATTATGAGAAACACTATTTTTCTCTTGTTTTTATGTACATTTCAATCGTTCTCTCTGAATCTTGACGCTCAGACCAACATTGAATTAAGTACAAACCATCTTACAATCAAGGAATTGATTGACGTCATCGAGGAACAGACGGATTTTCTTGTCCTGTTCCGCAATAATGATGTGAATGTGAATCGTGTCGTAAAACTGAGCGACCGGCGAGGAAGTTTGTCCACCATTCTTGATAAGGCATTTGACGGGACGGATATTGGCTATGAATTTCGTAACCAATACATAATTCTCTCGAATAAAAAGATTGAAAATCAGGATATTCAACAATCCGGGAAACGTATTTCGGGATATGTACGCGATGTGCAGGGCGAGCCGGTCATCGGCGCAACCGTCCTGGAGCGAGGTATAACCAATGGCACGACAACCGACGCGGACGGGCGTTTTTCGCTGACCGTGAACGATGGCGCTGTGCTGAAAATCAGTTATCTGGGCTATCTGACGCAGGAAATTGCCGTCGGCGATGAAAACAGTTTCAACATCGTTCTGCAGGAAGACATGCAATCGCTGGACGAAGTGGTAGTGATTGGGTATGGCACCAGGAAGAAGGTCAACCTGACAAGCGCCATCGCTACCGTAGGCGGAAAGGAACTTTTAACAACTCCCGTTGCAAATCTGTCCAACGCATTAGCCGGGATTGCATCGGGCGTTACTGCCGTCAATTACGATGGAGCTCCGGGTAGCGGCTCAAGTTTAAATATCAGGGGACTGAGCACTTTAAACGACAACTCGCCACTGATTATTGTTGATGGCGTACCGCGGAGTAATATTGTTGACGGAGTGCTGCGAAACGGTTTTAATACCTTAGACCCCAACGAAATTGAAAGCATAACCGTGCTGAAAGATGGTGCGGCAGCGGCAATTTACGGAGCGCGGGCTAACAATGGCGTATTTCTGGTAACGACAAAAAGGGGGAAAAAGGAGAAGTTGAACATAACCTATTCCGGCAGTGCGACATTGCAACGCCCCACCATGTATCCTTCCGTCATGTCGGCTTATCAATATGCAACCGGCGCCAATATCGCTTTGGACAATGCTGGTTTTGACCGGAATAATCCTACGCAAGCCAGCCGCTATTATACGGATGAAGCCATTGAAAGATACCGGACTGGCGAAGACGGAGCGGATTGGTATAAGGCTACCTTCAAGAATAACTCAATGATGCAGAGTCATAATATAACCATGAACGGCGGTTCCGATATTATCCGGTATTTCTTTTCTGCAAGCGTACTGGATCAGGACGGAATGTATAATAATATCAATTACAAGGCGTATAAATTCCGTTCAAATGTTGATGCAGACATTACTTCCTATTTTACTTTAGGCGTAAGTATTGACGGGCAGCAGGAAAATTACAAAAACCCCAGTATTTATCCCGGCACTATTTTTTCCAACGTTACCTGGCACAACCCGACCTATAAACCCTTTTACCCGGATGGCAAACCGGTAAATGTTTCAAGTTCGCATGTGATTGAGGAAATCAACAATGCCGGATATCGAAAGCAATTGTACAATACTTTTCAAGGCTCGTTGACCGCAAACTTGAAACTGGATGGAGTAACTCAAGGATTGTCGGCAAATGCAAACGTAACATTCGGGAAGTATTACGGTTTTGAAAAAGTATTTTTAATTCCCTATATGACATACACCGAAGATGCGGATGGTAACGTAACCAATACAAGAGTGGAGGGAGGAATCAGCGGAGTACCCTGGCTCTTTGAAGGTTTTTATCAGACTTTCTCTACTTTCATGAACGTGGGACTCAACTATCAGCGCACATTCGGAAAACATGACTTGAGCGGTTTATTGCTGTATGAACAGAATGGCGCTTATGGCGACCACTTTAGCGCTGCCCGCCAGGATTTTGCAATAACGACAAAAGATGAATTGTTCGCAAGCGGTCCCCTGAATCAGAATATCGACGGCGGCGGAAAAATTATAGATGCACGCAGAGCATTGGTAGGCAGGATAGGCTACATATTTAACAGTAAATACCTGTTTGATGCATCTTTCCGCTATGACGGTTCTTACATATTTCCCAAAGACAAACGTTTCGGATTCTTTCCTTCCGTATCGGCTGCCTGGAGAATTTCCGAAGAAGGCTTTATCCGCGACAATGAAAACCTTGATTTTATTACCAATTTGAAACCGAGATTCTCTTTTGCACAGGTAGGTAATGATAAGGTAAACGCTTTCCAGTTTCAGGACGATTTCACCGTGGCGTCCGACATGGGACCGTTTTTCAACGGAGAAGCTCAAACGTTGATTTATTATGGCGTTTTTCCCAACGCCAACATTACTTGGGAGACAGCCAATAATTTCAACATGGGTCTTGACGGCAGTTTCTGGAATGGCCTGTTCGGTTTTGAATTTGACTATTTTATTAAAAATACCTGGAATATCCTGTGGACGCGCGCACGCTCGGTTCCACAAACCTTTGGGCGCAGTTTGCCGAATGAAAATTATGCGCGGGTAAAAAATCAGGGATTTGAAATCACGCTGAGCCATCAAAATCAAATAGACAAGTTGCATTATTCCCTCAGTTTTACCGGTTCCTATGCTAAAAACAAGGTATTGCAAATTGACGATCCTGCCAATGCATTGGATTTTCAAAAGCAAATAAACCGCCCGTTAGGTTTCAGAACCGGTTATAAGTCGCTGGGACTATTCCAGAGTCAGGAAGAAGCCAACGGATGGATGGGTGGCAGCCAGTTTGGCGTGGCTTCCGTGGCAGGCGATATCAAGTATGCCGATCTGAATAACGATGGCGTCATTGATAGCAGCGACCAAACCATACTCTCCGACTATAACACAATTCCCCGGATCATGTTTGGTTTGTCGGGAAATGCAACCTGGAACAATTTCGATTTCAATTTCCTGTTTCAGGGAGCAGCCCAAAGGAATATAATGTTCTTTGAACATGCCCGCATCACCTTGTTTGAGGGCGGAAGAAACTCTTACGAATACCTGTTGGACGCCTGGTCGCCCGAAAATAAAGATGCCAAATATCCGCTTTTGTGGCCCGGCAGAAGCGGCGTCAACGATCGGGATTCCGAAATCTGGTTGAACGACGCGTCGTATTTGCGCCTGAAAACCATCGCATTGGGATATACTTTCCCTTCATTTTCATTGAGCAGATGGCATATTAACAGTTTGAGGATATTTGTATCAGGTCAAAATCTGCTCACATGGAGCCCGTTGAAAGGTTTTGATCCTGAAGCCGGATCGGGTTCCGGAAGTTATTATCCGCAACAGAAGTTATTCAGCGCCGGCGTGACTCTTAATTTCTAAATTTTAAAATAATAAAAAATAAAGTTATGATACCCAAGAAAATCATCATATTATTTTCAACTGCACTTTTTACGGTAAGTGCATGTCAGGATCTGGATTTGGTTAATCCATCTACAATCAATTCTGCCGATGTGTGGAACGATCCGAAGTTAATAGACATGTATGTAAATCTATTACATTACAATATGCCGGGCTGGGATACCCGTTTTCCACACAACATAGCGGACGAAGCCCGCAGCAATTATGCGGGACAGGCGTCCAACCAATACCTGATAGGCGATTGGGATGATACGAATAATCCGAATGATAACTGGGAAGCCGCCTACAGGAACATACGTATTGTCAATGATTTCCTGCAGAATATCCCTAATGCGGGCGTTTCCGAGGACGTCAAGAGGCTAACCTCGGCTGAAGTCCGGTTCTTTCGCGGTCTGTATTATTTCAATCTTGTAAAAAGATACGGCGGAGTTCCTTTAATTAAAACTTCCCAGACGCTTGACGAAGATCTGCAAGTTCCGCGTAATAGTTTGGATGAATGCTTTCAATTCATCATTGATGAAATGGATGCAATAGCAGGCGACTTGCCGCGAGACGCCGCCCGTGGAAAAATAACGGGAGGAGCGGCATTGGCTCTAAAAGCCCGGGCGCTTCTGTATTATGCCAGCGCTTTATACAATCCTTCAAATGATGTATCCCGTTGGCAGCAGGCAGCGAGTGCAGCCAAAGCGGTGATGGATCTCGGCAAATATGACCTTTATCCCGATCTGAAAACACTTTGGTTGGACAACTCTCCCTCCCATCCGGAAATCATTCTTGAAAAGACGTATGCCATGCCCAATGCTTCTCACGGATGGGACGCTTGCGTCAAAACATTGGATTTGGCTATCGCAGACGCCGGTCAATGTTCGCCTTTGCAGGAATTGATAGACGCTTTCCCCATGAAAACCGGTAAAATGATTCATGAATCCGGTTCCGGATATGATCCGAACAATCCTTATGTGGGCAGGGATGACCGGTTCTATACCTATATCGGATATAATCAATCCATTATGTCCGGTATGCAGGGAGGAGTTTTGAATAAAAATTACGTGTTGCAGATATACAGGGGTGGAAATGATTACGACAATCCCGGCGGAAATCCCCTGAACCAGGATTATACAACGCGCACCGGCTATTTTTGCCTCAAAGCCGTCAATCCCGACAATACGCAATATTCCTTCGGAAGAGGCAGTGTGCAGCCATGGATTGAGTTCAGGTATGGAGAAACGCTGTTGAATTTTGCCGAAGCGGAAAATGAAGCCAATGGACCGTCAGCCGCTGTTTATGAAGCGCTTGACAAAATCAGGCAAAGAGCCGGCATCACGGCTAATCTCGATCGGAATCTCAATCAGGAACAAATGAGAAGCCTTATTCGGAACGAGCGTTACATAGAACTTTGTTTTGAGCAGCATCGTTACTGGGATTTGCGTCGCTGGAAATTGGCGGAAACCGTATTGAACGGTCGGAAATATACCGGAGTTGTTATACCCAAAGAAAGCGACGGTACGTTTTCGTATGATTATCAACCGGTTGATGCTCAAAATCTTGTATATGAATCCAGAATGAATTTCATGCCCATTCAGATGAATGAATTGTCAAAGAACGGGAAATTGGAACAAAATCCGGGCTGGTAAAAAAGTTAAATGAATACGCAATGTAATACCCGAATTTGACAATCCGTCAGGATTGTATCGCTCGGTAGAAAATATATTTCGCTGTTGGTTGCATTCCATACGGAATGCATCCTGTAGGTTGCCGGATATTCTACCGAGCGATGCATCTCCGACAGGATGCAAACAGGTTTAAGTATATTAGTCATGGGTCGAATTTGTCGATGACTGAATTTAATCATCTGAATTATTGATTATTAAATGCAGAAATCCACACATTTAACCCATGACTTTATGAACGAAAAATTAAAATGAAATTTAGAAATACATTCTGTCTTGTTTTTTTGATTTTTTTATCGAACTGTCATCAGTCGAATAAAACCGGCTATCAACAGATAATAGACAATGAAACACGTGCCGAACAGATTCGGGATATGAAATTCGGCATGTTTATTTGCTGGTCGTTCAGCACCTTTTCGGGGCAGGAATGGACGCCGACCGCAGGCAAGGATGCTTCGTATTTCAGGGCAACAGGATGTAATACCGACCAGTGGTGCCGTGTGGCAAAAGATGCAGGGATGGGATATATTCTGTTCCTGACGAAGCATCATGACGGATTTTGTCTGTGGGATACCAAAACCACCGATTTAAAAGTGACTAACAGCCCTTTAGGCATTGATGTACTGGCAAAACTCAAAAAATCGTGCGACAGGCATGGGCTTAAATTGGCTTTGTATTTTTCCGAAGGTGATTGGACATTTCCGGGTGCCGTGTTCCATGAAGATGGCGGCAGGAACGCAGAGGTTAAAAAAGCCCAGTTGAAGGAACTGCTAACCGGTTACGGTCCCATTGAATTCATTTGGTTCGACTACGCACAGGGAGACGGAGGATTGTCACATGACGAAACGACCCAATGGGTATATGAACTTCAACCGAATTGCTTTTCGGGCTACAATCACGGTCCGGCTTCGGGAAGAATTCGCTTGCGGGAAAGAGGTACGCCCGGAACGCTTGGAGATAGTGAAGCCTCGTCAATAGAGCCGGAACACGAGGCTACGTACAAGGGTTATTTAGTTGCCGAATTTACATATCCGATACTGCCCGCGCATCAAGGAGGCGCAGACTGGTTTTACTCTTTGCCGGAACATGACCATCTTTGCCTTCCTGCAGAGAAAATATATCAGGATTACCTTGGATCCGTGAAATATGGAAATATTTTTTCCCTGGATGTCGGTCCCGATTATAACGGAGAAATCAGAAATATTGATGTTCAAACACTTGCTAAAGTAGGCAGATTGATCAGGGGAGAAGAAAAACCGGTAGAGATTAATAATAGCCTGTAAATCATATTCATTATCAAACTCCCGGAAAGACGAAAAATATTACATTGATGGCAACTCCGATTTGCAAATTCCGCAAAAACACCCTACCTTTGCAAA
>JAITMT010000345.1 GCA_031277235.1 Tannerella sp. | reverse complement strand
CCGCCGGTTGCCGTTACGGTGGCTTCTTTCAGGATTTCCCAGACATAGGTCATCGCATCGCCTTCTCGGTCGGTTACATCAATTTTTGCCTCGAAACTTGCTCCGGATTTCACCTCAATATTGTCCGCCGGCTTCGTATTATTGATCAAAATACCGTGAACGACAGGAGCCGTCTGTTTTGGCTCGGCGCCTGTCCAACTCCTTTCCATCGCTTCGACCATCGGCGTTTTTTCTCCTTTCAGCGGAAGCCCCGGAACATTATTTTCAACAAACATACTGAACCAGGTGGGCGTGCGTTCTTCCTTCTGCCCCCACAGAAACACAAACGAACCGAGGCAGCGCGGCGAATTTTTGATAAAATCGTTGTAGCGGCTTTCGTAAACGATTCGCTTTTCCTCGCTCGTTTGTTCGATGGGCGCTCGCCATGCGGTACGCGTCGTTTCCCACCAACCTGTAGGACCCCATTCGGTGATGATGTAAGCGCCTTTCCATTTTGAATTTTCAACCATTTTTTCAACCTGAGGTATCGAACCGTAACTGTTGATACCCATCACATCCAAATCGGGAGCATATTCTCCAATCAAATCCAAAGCCTTGGCATTGTGTGAAATAACCGTAGAAACCAGATGACGGCTGTCTATGGATTTTATTAACAGGGCAAGTTCGTTGACAAATTGCCAAGCGGCAGGCGTATTGGCTGTGCCATGCTCTATTTCGTTTCCAATGCCCCAAACCAAGAGGTTTGACTCGTCTTTCAACGCTTCCGCCAAAGCCTTTACGGAGGCTCGCGTTTTTGCTTTAAATTCCTCATTCGTATATTGCGCCGAGTCTTTGGGAAGACCGATGCCTTGCATGACATACAAATTCAACTCCTTCGCCTGGGCTAAATCTCTCTTTGCCCTTTCCACGTTGCCTCCCCAGGTCCTGAAAGCGTTGGCTCCGTTGGCTGCTGCCATATCCAAGCGATTTGTACCGCCGACACCTTTGATATAAGTGTCCACGCCGTCAATCATCAAGTGAAACTTGCCGTTTTTTTCAATGATGGATATACCTTTTTCCTGAACATCTCCGCCGAGGGATTGCAGATACGTCCGGCTCCAGATATGTCCCGGATTCAATTCCAGGGCTTTATTAAATTCCGTTGCGGCTTTTGCCTTGTCTCCCAAACCCATATAACCCAAGCCCGCCATATACCGGGCAGTTACCTGTTGGGCTACGTCGGTGCGGCGTCCTTCAAACTGCGTGTAGGCGCTGTTGTCGGAAGCGTCGCCCAACATCCGTTGGAATAGGGTTTTTGCTTCTTCCGGCTTGTTCATTTTTATCAGGGCAAGCCCTTTGTAGTAATCAAATTCACGGTCGTCGCCGCGTTCGGTTTCCACTTGCATCGCCTTTTGATACGATTCGCGGGCTTTTTTATTTTCGCCTCGCGATTCATAAACCAAACCTGCCAGGTAATAAAGTTGCGCATACCTTCCTCGACCGTACAAACCGATGGGGTAAGCCAAAGCTGCGTCAATATTTTCCATTGCCGCATTGTATTCCTTTTTGTCAATGGCTTCGAGGGCAAGCAAGGTGTAACTGTTCAGGTAAGCATTCTGGATATCGCGCGAGCCTTCCGTTTCGGAAATCGTGTTGGATTTCAAAATATTTAACGCTTCGTCGTATTTCCCGTACTCGACTGCGCGGGCGACAAAGCGCAACAAGGTTTCGCCGCGTTTGTTCACGGTAGCCAAGTTCTTTTTCAGAAACTCGTATTTATCCCGGGGCGATATTTTGTTCAATTCGTTGAGACCGTCTATCTCGAACAACAGGCGGGCGTCGTCGCTATTCGCTTCCGCAGCCTTTTTCATGCTTGCCAAGGCTTTCGCATAATCCTTGTCAATTTCGTTGTATGCCAAACCGAGGTTGCGGTGGACAATGTAGAACGACGGATCGAGTTGCGCCGACTGCTCCCAAAGTTCCATTGCCTTTTGCGGCTGGTGTTCATAATACAGATTGCCCAGATAATAAGGGGCTTTGGCGCCGTCGGGATTCATCGCCATGGCGTGATTGAGGATAACGACTTCTTCCGACCGGAACGGAAAGCAATAGTCCGAAGGCATGGTTTCGGCTTTTTGGTAATATACAAGGGCTTTATCTTTCATGCCCTGCAATTCGTTCAGATAGCCGAGATAATAATAGAGCATGGGATAGGTCTCGCCTTTCACTTCCATGCGGGCGAGTACTTCCGTTGCTTCCTTGTAGAATCCCGCCGCAAGATATTCGGTGGACAATTCGAGATAAGCCTGAACGTCGTCGCGCATCCATTTGGAGAGTTTTTTCAGGCCTTCGTCGGCTTTTATTGGATTGCCTGCTGCCCTGTTCATGGCAATCAGTTCGTTCATCGCCATATAATTAATTTTGGTCTCGTCTAAAACGGTTTCAAACCAGGCGCGGGCTTCGGCTGTTTTTCCCAATTTATTCAATATCAAACCTTTCAGGTTCAACGCCCGGATATTACCGGTATTGGTCGAAAGCGAACGGTTGATATGGTCGAGAGCCGTTTCGTAATCGCCACGGATACAGTCTATTTCCGCCAATTGATAATAAGCAGCGGTATGTTGGGCATAGCCCCAGGAAGATTGATACAGCCAATCGTAAGCCTCTTCGAGGCGACCCAATTCCCGGAGAACAACTCCCAAGTAATACAAAGGTTCGCAGTTTTTGGGGCGGGTATAGTTAGCTTTCAGGCGGGTTGCCGCCGTCCGGAGGTATTTTTCAGCCTGCTCCCAATCCTGGTCTTTGCCGGCAAGAATACCGAGTTGCGTATTCACATCCGAATTGTCAGGGTCGCGACTGAGCGCTTCACGGTAGTAGGGCATAGGGTCCAGCGTGCTGTGGAATTGATTGATACGCAATCCGGTCAGATACAATTCTTCCACTGTCTTAATATCTTCCGGTTTCGGAAATGCGCCCAAGGCTTCCGGTTTTTCCTGTTTGGGATATACGTGCTCCTGAGGAATATATTGCAAAATCAACGATCCGGCGGCGTCATAAAGCGCTATGTCCAAGTCTGTTTCCTTTGTCCCCGCAGGAAGTTTAATTTTCAACTTGCGCGGTTCGGCGGGGCTGATGTTTATTGACTCGGTTTTTATCTCCCTGCCTTTTCCTTTCAGCGCCAGTTTAGCTCCCGAATGAGGCGAAGTGGTATTCAAACTTATTTCGATATCGGAGCCTTTGATTTCATAATTCAAGGCGCCGTTTCGGTTTGCATATTTCAGACCGCCCAGTTCGCGAATGGGAAACCACAACATCTTGCCGGATTTCGTTTCATACGGCTCCAACCAACTGTAATCGGGCTGGTTGTCGGTATAAAAACCGGCCATCAGTTCGATATACCGTCCGTCGTCGTCGGTCAAACCTTGATTGGTTTTGAGACCATTGGCATTGTTTCCGTCAGCCCAGTATTTCATGCCCGGAGAAACGTAATGATTTCCTACCCAGGCAGTTCCCGCTTGCAACCGGTGGTCGTAGCCTCCGAAATAATCCTCCTGTGGATTCCAAGAGAAGAAAGACGACGGAACATGCGTATTCATCCACCAACTGACGTCCATCCCGGTGAAGTTGTAGTTGTTGAAACGGCTGTCGGCGATAGGCCAGGCGGTCATATCGCGTTTGCCGTGAAAAGTTACGTATTGCACGGAAGGCGGAAATATCACCTGATAAGCAGAGTCGCAATGGACAGCCGGATTTGCCCAAAACAGGAAAGAGTTTTCGAGACCTGTCCGGTTGCGCGGACGGATGGTCATCTCGACTATGGACGAGTTCGGATAAATCGTATAACCGAGCAATACATTGACGCGCTGAAGCCTTTCGGTGTTGTTGATCCACACTGTCTTACTGCCGTCGGCGTGTTCCTCGATTTCATAATCCATATTCTCAACGGTAGTAGGACCATGGTGGTGGGGATAGCCCCAGGCAAGGCTTCCGGAGCGCCAATTACCGACCATGCCGATGAGGGAAGGTTTCACTACATGGTTTTCATAGAACCAGTTGTAGCCATTGGTCTTATCGTAAGCTCCATAGATGCGGCCGCCTTGCCCCGGCGCTATTTTCAAAAGAATGTAATCGTTTTCAAGGAAAATCATCGGATAATCAACGTCTTCCGTTCGGGTAGTCAATCCGTCGTCGAAGGGATAGGGATAAATTCGACGCTGTACGCCCTGATGGTTGCGGCCTTCGTAAAAACGAGGCATCACATTGGGAGGGGTTTGAATATAGGTTTTAATAGCCTGACTGCCCTCCCGGATTTCTACTTGCGCCTGGGCGGTGAACATGCTGCAAAACAGCAATGTCGCACATAATTTCATTGTATTTTTCATAGGATTATAATTGTTAAAATTTTATTTTTCATACTGCATATATTTAATATTCAATGATTTAATTCAGTCTCAAACCCGTTAAATCAAATCGAACAATGGTTGGCTCCGGAATTTCAGCAATCGCCCACAAAATTTCTTCGTCGGGGGTGATGCAAATGTTTTTGCAGGGAATGTCCAACAATATTTCTTTCTTTAAATTTCCCGACCAGTCATAGATCATTAACAGGTCGCCTTCAAAAGATTTTTCTTCATATTCCTTAAATGTTCTTCCCGAATAAAGCATAAACACATGATTTTCCGTAGCATACACATCTAAATAGCCTGTTTCACTGGTAGCCTTAATTGCAGACATAATACCTCCGTCTATTTCTTGCGGTATATATTCACAAAACCGTTTTTCTATCTTTTTTATGATTTGAATATCATTTTCCAGAATGTTATAAAAATGAATAATATCCGCATTGAGTGTTGCATATGCAAATTTTGTACCGGAAGGATTGATTGCAATTTCTCCCTGATACGCCATTCCTCGTAATTGATTTTTAATAGCCTTTTCTGTCGCATCCTTAAAGGGAAATTCAAAAAATGATTGGACGGTTTTTCCCAAAGAGTCAAATAACAGAAACATTCCTTCCTGATAAGATCCCATTCCAAGGTATTGATTGTAAGGGGTTTTCAAGACTTTAAAACTCATATTGTTATCCAATCTCAATGATTGACTTTTAATTTTTTTCGAATCCGGACTTAAAGATACTTCAGTGAATGATTTAAGCATAGCATCATACGTTCCCATGAGAGTGTCACTGATGTATTGCAGGGAAAAAGGATGTAAAAAATCATTAGGTCCCTGTCCCTTGTTCCCGAATCTGTAAACCGAATCCGGATTACCGGTACGGTAATTGTATCTGTAAAAGAACTCGTCAAATCCATAATCAAGCCCGATTATATACGTGTCTGTTGCTATCATCCAGCCGCCTGTTCCCACAAAAATATCATTGGCAACATCTTCAACATGCGTCAACCGTGTTTGAGGCGTTTCCTTTTTGGCAGGCTGACAGTATGTCAATAAAAAAGGAGCAATCATTAACAGTAAATACTTGTTTTTCTTCATTTTTTGTCAGGATCAATAAAATTTGTAATTTTTTTATGTATGCTCAATATTATACCTGAATATTGTCTGCATCCCTGACGGGATGCATCGCTCGGTAGAAAGGCAAAGAACCCGCAGGATGCATTCCGTACGGAATGCAACCAACAATGGAAAACATTTTCTACCGAGC
This sequence comes from Tannerella sp., assembly GCA_031277235.1. GTDB lineage: Bacteria > Bacteroidota > Bacteroidia > Bacteroidales > Tannerellaceae > Tannerella. The sequence continues at coordinate 1,504 of JAITMT010000345.1, read as the reverse complement.
GATATTCCCTGACGGGAATAGAACTTGACAATTTTCTACCGAGCGATGCAATCCTGACGGATTGCAAAATTTGGGTATTACATGGAGTCGTCATTTTTTTACAGAATTTACAGATTTAATGTTCATTCATCCAGTCGTAACCTTCCCAAATATTTTCCGTATTCCAGACGTCGGGAACGCCGCCGTGTCCGCGGGCATGGACGGGCGTTTGCTCGAAGGGCTGTGTTTCTCCCGCATGAACGGAATACAGCCGTTTTGCCGTTTCCATCGCGGCTTCCGCCTGATATTTGTAGGGACGATCCGTAACGTCTATGAAGCCGCAGTTGTAGTTTTCACCGTCGCCGCGTCCAATCAAATCCTGGTCGCACCACTGGAAATAAGCCGTCCCAATCAGTCCGGGATGCGCGTAAGCCTGTTCCGTGTAGTAACGGTACGCCACACCGCGTTCCTGCTGCGAATTGACCTGCCAGAGCGACTGCGCCATGCCCCGGTCAACCGTTCCGAAATGATATTCCCCGATAATCATGGGCATATCTACCAGCCGAAGTGCGCGATCCATCATGGCTCCACTTGGTTTCAGCGAATAACAGTTGAAACTGAGAATGTCGAAAGCGTCCCTGCAAATATTCATCAACTGTTCGTCTATTTCGTTGAGATTGCCGAAACGGATACCCAGATTCAGATGATTGGGGTCGTAGCGTTTCATGGTTTTTCTGACTGTTTGCAGGAAAGTGTTGAATGTGCTGTAAATGAACTGCTTTTTGCGTTCGGGCGAATTGTCGTCCTTTAGATATTTCTCCAGTTCGGTTTTAATCGGACGGGCTTCGCCTTCGAGGATGAGGTCGCAAAGGCGGGCTTCCTGTCCCAGCCACGACGGCTCGTTTCCGACAAAATAACCGATAACCCACGGATTATTTTTATTTTCGGGCAGATAGGCTTTCATTTCCGAATCCATCTTGGTGGCAAAATCGGGGGCATAAACGTCTGCAAGCCCCATCAGGTTGCCATCCATAGCCAAGCCGCGCAATTGAAGGGTGTAGGCTTTCTCGTTCAAGCCGTAAACTTCGGCGCTCGACCAGTTGGCTATGGTGTTCAAACCCCATTTATTCATGCGTTTAATGACCATTTCATTGGCTTTTTCGCGGAAATTTTCCCCGTAACGCCGGTAGAGATTCCACGTTCCGAAAGACGCGGATTCGCGGTTCCGGTTGCTTCGCCTGAACTGTTCCGGCGGTAGTTCCTTGAACATATTCGTCCGTTTATCCAGATCGCGGGTATTTCCTCCGCCGCCCGGACTCACGCAGTCCACGCCGTGAGAAAGAAACAGATAGCCTTCCGGATCAACAAACCACCAACGTCCGTCCACCTTTTCCACACGGAAAAATCCGGTCGCTTTCACCTGTTTTTGCAGATAGCCGCCGTAGCGGGAATAGTTGTATTCGGGAGTCGCGTTTTCCATTTCCTTTTCTTCGGCTGCCCATTCCGCCTGCAACTGTTCCAGCGA
>JAITMT010000315.1 GCA_031277235.1 Tannerella sp. | reverse complement strand
AAAATTTTAATATTGTACATACTTTTTTCAAATTGCCGTAGTCGGGTATAGTTTTTTTCAAATTTTCAAAGAAGGAACGCTTCCAGTCTTTATACAGCGGGTTCGGAAAACTGCGTCCGATACGCCACTAATGAAAAAATAAAGAAAAATCTGAAGATACGGCCAAAAAAACATTCTTTTTTACGGAAGCATAAATGCCTGAAAATAAAAACAACAGGAAAATACACCATGAAAAACAGATAAAAACCGGGCAGATTTGATGTAAAAAGTATCATACTGAAAGAAATTTTAAAGACATAGCTTCAAAAAATAAGGTCAGGGTATAGGCTTATTGAAGCTTGTCTTTTTCTTCCTGCGATATCTCCGGAGAATTGATCTTGATGTTTATGGAATCTTGCATTTGGATAAAGGCCTCGTCTTCCGGCGTTTTCGGAATATTCAACTCTTCAAACAGATATTGGGTGTAGGTTTTTTCGGGTATTTGCCTTTTCATTGTTTCTCTGATGACATTCATGAACGGCTGACAATATTCCAGACGGTTGATAAATCTGGAAAAACTTTGCGTTGAGAGCAATTCCCTGTTATTCATTGGAATATCCTGCAAAAAATCGTAAAACTCAAGAGGCATTTGATTTGAATTTTTACGATCCACTTCATATTCAAATAAAAACATCGCGTACCATATTTGGTAATCATCCCGTAAAAAGTTTTTCGACAGTTCGGAAAGTTTTTCCGTCTCCAGCAGGCGTTGATAGGCGGCGGTATATTCCGACAGCGTTTCACGGAGGAAAGATTTGAATTCATCGGGACTTTTACCTTCTCTTCCACTATAAATTTTTCCGGTAGGCAGAGTAGGTAATTGCGCGTTAAAAGCGGATAATTCGCTGTTGATACCGGCAGTTACGCCCTGATACCGGATATTTTTGAATCGGGAATCTTCCCAATCCGACAAGATAGCCAGCGTTTGTCCGGGCTGAATATAAAAATAGATTACAGCATCTTCAAACCAAACACCCATATAGTCAGGATAATTCATCGGAATGGAGACTTCAAAACGTCCATCTTCCCGGATTTGGACGACTAAGGGATAGTCTTCCCGCGTGATTTGATTTCTTGCCGAAATCATTCCCGTCGAAAATCCGGCGAGCGAATCGTAGCCATTGATATAACCGATCAGGCGGGCGGTATCCGTCTGAAAAAACTCTCCGGCTTCAAAATCCATCAACGTATTTCGCCGGGCTTTAGCCAGTTCGCTGTCTATCCATTGTGAGATTCCGGCAGGTATTTCCCTTTCCTTTTCTATTGCGGACGCCGTAACGGTTATCAACACAATGATGCATGTTAAAAAAGTCTGTTTCATGATATAATTATTTTATATTTTAAACTGTTGAGCTGTTTGTATTCAAAATTTGTACTCACTTCACCCTCACCGCACACTGCCGATTAAGCCCTTTCTTCCATTTCCGCACATGCGCAAACCACGCTTCCGGCGTTTTGTAACCGAAGGTTTCCTTCATGGACGTGAACGTGATGTGGTACGTGAAGCCTGTTTTGCCTTCGGCTTGAATTTGATACAGATAGTTCACTTTATCAGGCTTTTCCGATACAATGATTTCCAGCGGCAGAGAGGTTGCCAAGCCGACCGTTTCCTTGGCATATTTTACCGTATCGTTCACGGGCCAGTCCCTTCCCCAGCAGGCGATTAACCCTTCATGGTCGGACGACGAAACCGAACCCTTGATATTCATGACGCCCGTGGCAAACGTCTCTTTTCCAAGCGGTTTGTCGAACGAAACCTGCACTTCGCAATCGCGATGCCGTGCGTACAGGATATATCTTACCCGCATTTCGAGCCTATTGCCCTGATATTGCCATCCTTTGCTTGCGACATCCACGATGGCACGCACGGGACCGGTGGCTACCACCGTCTCCGTCAGGCTCTTAACCGGTTCGACATGTGTAGTTTTTTCGCCGTTCCAGCCTTTCAGCGCTCCCAGTCCGCAACTGCCGCCCACCAGCAACACATCGTCGCCGAAGCCGCGGGAAAGTTGTTCGTCGGTCGGATAAAACTGCGACTCCCTGATTTCAAAGCCTTTGTTGAATTTTCCATAAATATCAACCGTCTGTTTTTGGTCAAAGTAAATGCGGTATGCCGTCAATTCCGATTCAAAGGCAGGTCCGTGATGGTGTAACTGATTGTAAATGTTGCTTGTACCCGGAATTGTCAGCGAGAGAACCGGCACATGTTTTCCGTTTTTATCGCTGATCAGCATTTCGGCGTAAACTTCCGGTTTGTAGTCTTTCTGCTGTTCATCGGACGAAAACCTGATTTTCAGATTTCGGGTCTGCAAGGGTTTGACGTCCAGTACAAAAGCCAGTTCGTCGGCAATCAAGTCGCCGTCCAAATCGTCCAATTGCGAGGAAATCTCTTCTTCTCCGTCCGTCACGACGGCGGACAGTACATCGAAATCCAAATGCAAGTCCTTTATTTTCAACACGACAGGCTCGGCTGTTTTCGTTTCGCTCCAATTATTGGAAACGGATACATTCACCGTTTTTTCTTCCGCCGACAACATTGCGGAGAACAATAAAAACGTGAATATTAGATAATTATTCTTTTTCATATTCTTATTATTTTATAATTTTTTCGCTTCTATTTGGGCAAACACGCAGGTTTGCCTCTACCGTCGCGTCAATGAAATCCCATTGTCAATTATCAATTGTCAATTGTCAATTAAAAATCAAATTTCCTCCATCGCATAATACTGAAAATCACGGACAAGCGTGTTCAGAAACACACTGTCTTCCACATTCGGGCGTATTTTCAGAAACGTTTTCACCTTCTCCGAAAGCGCCGAAATGCGATGCATCCGATGCTCGTCGTACCGCATAAGCGCCTCGTGAATCGTGTTGATCTGTTCGAGCGACAGGTTTTCGGCTTGCGGAAAAACGGGGCGGTAATTGCGGCTCAGATGCTTGTATTCATCGAGCGTAACGTTCACGCGCCTGTATTCGTTTTCCTTGATGACCATCGTACCCGCCGAAATATCGCCAAATCGCTGATTGTCTTTATTTAAGAGTATCACCACAATCCCGACATAACTCATCCAAAAATCAACAAGCAACAGCATCCAGCGCAAAAAATATCCGCCAATCGAAGGCACGGAGCCGTCTTTCATCACTACGCGCATCTTAAACACCATTTTTCCCGGCGAGCGACCGCTGTTGAAAATCTCCCAAATCAACGAGTAAAAAATAGCAGGCGTGAAAAAGATAAAATACACGAGCAACCATGCCTCATCATCGCGAAAGTCAAAAACTTCCAGGATGAAATAAATTAATCCGTACACATAGACGAATATGATCAGTAAATCAATCATTCGCGCAAAAATTCGCTCGCCCACACTTGCCGGCGTTTGCTTGATTTCGACATACTGACTGGTAATTATTTTTGTCTCCGACATAATATTATTTTGAAATTTCGGGCAAATGTACTATTTTTGCCCGAAATATTCGACATTCTGATGAAAGAAGTTTCTTTTATTCGCCAAAATATTGAAAAATGGAAATCGCTCGAACGGGTGGTGGACGACTTTGAAACGCGCAATCCAAGCGAGATTGCCGACGCCTACACGGTCATCACGTCCGACCTTTCGTTTGCGCGGTCGCATTATCCGCAGTCGCGCATCACGATTTATCTCAACAATCTGGCGCTGATGCTGCATAACTCGCTGCATAAGACCAAAAAGGAGCATTTTTCGCGTATCAAAACATTTTGGACGCAGGAAATTCCCGACGCGATGTACCGGTCGCGAAAGGATTTGCTTTATTCATTTATCGTTTTTATAATCAGCGTATTGATAGGTGTTATTTCGGCGCTGAACGACGATTCGTTTGTGCGGCTGATTCTGGGGGACGGATACGTGGACATGACGCTTGCAAACATCCAAGACGGCGATCCAATGGGCGTATATAAGGATATGTCCCCCGTGCCGATGTTCCTGCGCATTGCCTACAACAACATCGGCGTTTCGTTCTATATTTTTGTTTTGGGCTTATTGACCGGCTTTGGGACGGGTTACGGGCTGTTTTCCAACGGCGTAATGATTGGCGCTTTTCAGACATTCTTTTTTCAGCAGGGCGCGGATTTGGGTTTCGAGTCCGTGCTTGCCGTGTGGTGTCACGGGACTTTCGAGATTTCCGCCATCGTCATTGCGGGCGCGGCAGGTTTTGCGCTGGGCAACGGATGGTTTTTCCCCGGCACCTACCCGCGACTGTACGCTTTCAAACAGGGCGCCATGCGCGGTTTGAAAATCATTGTCGGACTGATTCCCGTATTTCTCATCGCCGCCTTTCTGGAAAGTTTCATCACGCGACACACCGAATATCCCACTGCCGTAAGGCTTTCGATCATCATCGTCTCTTTCCTCTGCGTAGTATTTTATTACCTGATTTTGCCCTATTTAAGAGCCAAAAGGAAAGAAAAACTTATAACCAACCATTAGAATTTTCAAATTTTCAAATCTTCAAAAAAAAAATTATGTACGTCCTTACACCCAAAATCGAATTTTACCGTTTGCGCAATTTTTCAGACAAATTGAACGCAACCTTTCAGTTTATCCGCGAAAACTGGAAACCGCTGATTAAGTTTACATTTTACCTGCTGTTGCCTATCTGTTTGATACAGACCATCGCCATGAACTCGTACATGCTGAACGCGATGAGATTGGGACAAACGAATGACTTCAATTCCTTCAATCCGGTGAGTTTTTTCACCAATTATGGTTTGTTAATGCTTATTATACTCATAGGCAGCATTTTACTTTCCGCATTGGTGTACTCGCTGATTCAAACTTACAATCAACGTGAAAACCGGTTGGTCAATATCCAATGGGCTGATTTCAAGGAGCAATTGATTAAAAATGCCAAACGGAGTCTTACGCTTCTGGTTGTTGGCGTCGGCGTATTTCTGCTGGTGGCGCTACTGTTCGGCGCCATTGGCGCCGGGTTGTATTCTGCCACGTCTTCAATCGGGTTTACCGTATTTATCGTTATGATTTTTATGTTAGCCCTTCTTATTCTGGTCATACCGCTCTCGCTGATGATGCCTATTTATATTTTTGACACGCGGATCAATTTGAGAGATACGGTTGCCAAAGCCTTTAAATGGGGGTTTAACCACTTTTGGAGTCTGCTGGGATTTCTGATTGTCGTATATATCATAACGAATGTGCTTCAAACAGTTACGATGATGCCCTGGTACATCACTACGATTGTTGGAAGTTTGATGTCTCTCGAAACGGATCCGGGCGTCACACAATCCCTGTTTTACAAATTTGCCATCTATATTCTCGGAATTATACAGGCAATGGGAACGTATATTGCAACGATCATCATGCTGATAGGAATAGCCTACCAGTATGCCCATCTGCGCGAAAAATACGAAGGCGTAACGATAGAATCCAACATAACGAATTTCAATGAATTACAGTAAAACCAAACCCGGAAATGGGAAGAAATTTTCATTGTCAATTGTCAATTATCAATTGTCCATTAAATAAAAATGTTGCAAGCCGACAGTATCATATATGATGTAAAGAAAATCGCCGAATATCAATCGGATAAGGACTATGACTATGGCGCTCAACTCGAAACGCCCGACTATTCGATTTGGGATATGATCATGGACTGGTTCAACCGGCTGATGATGGAGATTTTTCAGGGCAAATACAGCGAAAAATACACAGCTCCCATCCTGATTAGCGTTTTTGTTCTCATCGTCGCCGCCATCGTTTACTTCATTTATCTCAAACGTCCCGAACTTTTTTTGCGTGCAAAACGCACGGGATCACTGCAATACGACATTGAAGAGGAAAATATTCACGCCATTGATTTCGACACGGAAATCGCCAAAGCCCTTTCCGTCAAGGATTTTCGCTATGCCGTGCGACTGGTTTATTTGCAGACGCTTCGCTTTCTTTCCGAGCAGAAACTCATTGACTGGCAGATACATAAAACGCCTACCGACTATCGCTACGAATTGCAAAATTTGTCCATGAAACCGCATTTCAGCGAATTGACGAATGAATTTCTGAAAGTTCGCTACGGAAACTACGATGCTTCGGCAACGCTTTTTGAAAAAATGCAGTCGTTGCAAAATGCCATGAAAGGAGGTATCGAATGAAAGGGAGTCAATTGTATTTCATCATTTTAGGCGCTTTTGTCGTATTGGTTTTTCTGTTTGAACTGGCAGCCCCGAAAAAATTCGTCTGGACGCCTACCTTCGATAAAAACAGCCGCGAGCCTTTTGGCAGTTATGTTTTTGACGACGTACTTTCCTCATCCATACCGGATTATAAAATCATGGACAGTACGTTTTTTCAAATCCTGGAAGCAGATTCGACAATATCGAACACCGCGTTTTTGCTTACGGAAGATTATTTGAGTTTTTCCGAAACCGATATTGCATACATGCAGAAATTGCTGGAAAACGGAAATCAAATCATGTTATGCTCTGAAAACCTGTATTTTGAAGTAAACGACACGGTCAGAGTTGATTCGGAACGGGATTATTATTATTACAAGCCGCTGAACAGTTTTATCAAGGAAAATGACAAAACCAGGGACAGCATTTTTATGGGAAAGGATACGACTGATTTTCAGGACTTTTACGCCGTATATCCCTTCACGCACCAGTCATACATCGAGTTTCTGCTGTGGGTGGATTCCATTTCGACCGATACAACCTATTATGAAAATGACAGTATCGCCATAGATACCTTTTCTTTGGGAGACTGGAAGAAATTGGCTTATTATCAGGCGGATACACTTGTCCGGAACAAGGAAAACAAACCTCAGGCTTTGAGGATACCGCATGGCAAAGGCGAACTGTTTGTCGTCTCTACTTCCCTGATGTTCACGAACTTCGGAGTGCTGGACGGGGATAATGCGGAATACGTTTTCCGGCTGTTGTCGTACATGAAAGGCAAGCCGCTCATCCGACTCGAAGCCTACGGCGATCACGACACATCTCCCTCAACGCCACTCAGATACCTGCTTGTAACGCCGCCGTTGCGATGGGCGATTTATACGGTTATCGTGCTGTTGCTGCTGTTTATGATTTTCACCGCCAAACGCCGGCAACGCGTAATTCCCGTCGTGGAAACGCCGCCCAATCGTGCGTTGGGATTTATTCTCCTGATTAGCAACCTGTCCTATCAGCGACATGACAACGCGGAAATCCTGAAAACGAAATATTCGGTTTTCTGTTCCGACGTCAAGCGGCAAACGGGTATTGATTTGCAGGACAGCCGGGACGACAACAACGAATTGACTCGCCTCGCCGAAAAAATCGGTTTGCCCGAAGACGAAACCGCCGCCTTGGTCAAGGAATTGCGCCTGATTCCGTATCAGTACGACATGCCCGACCGGCAGATGAAGGAATTGATGGACAAGATTAACAGGATTCGGGATGTTATCGGTTGAAAATACAGATAGCAGATAGATATTCACGGGAAAGGCGCTACCGTTAAATTTCGTAAAAAATACACCGGAAAATCAACAAATGAATGTTTGTATGATCAAAAAGTGTATCTTTGCAAAATAAATTTAAAATTTTATGTTTAAACAAGTGATAGTTCCCGACGAACAGAATGCAACTGTAACCATTCCTGAGGAGTGGTTTGGGATGGAGGTTGTTGTTCTGGCATATCCGGTCACGTTCAAACAGTCTAAGGAAAAAAAGTCGTTGGCATGGTTAAGCGGAAATTCAAGAATAGACAATCCTGTTCACATTGGCGAGAATTTTAGAAAAATCTCAAGAGACGAAGTCCATGACAGAAAAAATTCTTATTGATACCAATATCTTTATTTACGCCTATACCGGAGACGATGAACGAAAACATGCCATTTCACGTGACTTATTGCGAAACAATGTTTTACGCAATGAAATTATTGTGAGTGTCCAGATTCTCAATGAATTTTATGTTGTTATGACAAAGTACAAGTATGCGCATAACGAAATAAAACTTTGTATGAATGAAATTATTGAACAGGTAAAAGTGACGCCTTTAGAACTTGAAACAGTTAAACAGTGTATCGCTGTCAGAGAAAAATACAGATATTCCTGGTGGGATTCCCTGGTATTGGCTTCTGCTCTGGAAAATGATTGTGCAATCGTTTATTCAGAGGATATGCAATCCGGTCAGATTATTGAAAATAAGTTGAGAATTATCAATCCTTTTACAGAATCTCCGGAAGAATAATCCCGTACACAACCGGCGATTTGTACCGGTTGTTCAGAACGGGCAAATCCATATTGTGAGATATGAAATATCGCTCACACGTAAATCATTTTCCGGGTCATTCCGCCGTCCACGACAATATTTTGTCCGGTAATGAAGGCGGCTTTATCGCTTAGCAGAAACCAAACCGTTTCGGCTATGTTTTCCACGCTACCGACCTTGCCCGCAGGATGTTGCGCATGGTCGGCTTCCGAAAGACGGTCGTAATGATTCACTTCAATCCAGCCCGGACTGACGCAATTTACCCTTGTTTTCGGTCCCAAACTGATTGCCAGGGCGTGGGTCAGGGCTACGATTCCGCCTTTGCTTGCGCCGTAGGCTTCCCCGTTCGGTTCGGACATCAAGGCTCTGGTGGATGCGATATTGACAATCGCCGACTGTTCCGGAAAAAGATGTTTCCCGAATTTGACCGTATAAAACATGCCGCTCAGATTGACGGATAAAATCCGGTTCCACATTTCAACCGACAGATTCTCAACCGGTTCGAAAACACTGATTCCGGCATTATTGACCAAAAAATCTATTTTCCCGGACAAGGATTCAATGTGTTCCATCGCCTTTTGAACTTCCGCCGGGTTGCCGACGTCGCAAAGCAGGGTCTGCACTTGCGGATGTTCATGCTTCAATTCCGACAGGTAATCCGTATTCAAATCCAGAGCAACGACTTCGCATTGTTCCTGCAAAAGTTTCCGGACAATACCCTTGCCGATTCCGTGCCCGCCTCCTGTAACTACTGCTGTTTTTTTCATTTTTGTATTTTTTCTGGCTGCAAAGGTACAGGAAAATTCCCGAATTTGAAATTTGTTGTTTAACCGGGACAACCGTATTTTTGTCCGGACAGGTCTTGAGCCGGGATTTTTACAGGAATTTCAAAAGATGAACAGGAAAAGCCCCCTCAACTCCTCCGGAGGATGCGGCTGTCCATGTAAAGAAATCTGCCCGTTTATTGTGATATGCAAAAAAATATTTACCTTTGCGCGAATTTTTATGACCGTATGCAATATTTTAGAATCATCAAACCGTTATATATGAATACATTAAAGGGTATCGAACTTCACATGGATAGCAAAATTTTAATTGAATGCAGATGAAAGCGATTTACACCATTGCGTTACTGACAGTTTCCAATATTTTCATGACTTTTGCGTGGTATGGACACCTCAAATTGAAGGAAATGAGCCGTTTTCAGTTGTTGCCGCTGGCGGCTGTCATATTTCTCAGTTGGGGCATAGCGCTGTTTGAATATTCTTTTCAGGTACCGGCAAACCGTATCGGTTTCGCGGGAAACGGCGGTCCGTTCAACCTGTGGCAACTCAAAGTGATACAGGAAGCGCTATCTATCACCGTGTTTACTTTTTTCACGCTTCTGGTTTTCAAAAACGAAACGCTCCGCATCAATCACCTGATAGGTTTTGTATTCCTGATTTTGGCGGTTTATTTTATTTTCAAGAAATAAGTCGTCCTGCAACCTGAATTTATTTGTTTATTTGAAAAATTATCCGTTCCTTTGCAGCGTTTATCTTATAAATTTTAAAGTAAAAGTGTATTATATAAAATTGTTAGACTATGAAAAAATTGTTATTTTTTAGTATGGTTTTCCTGGTTGCGGCGACATTTGGTCTTTCGGCACAGCAGGGAGAAGCGATTGTGGCTACTTTATATGTGGACACAGTGTATCAGGATTTTACAGTAAATTCCAAACAGAGCATCCGAATCCTGGATGAAGACATTGATGTGGATACTGTATATCGGGAATCTCACGAAAAACGGCGTTGGACGGTTGCACCGTCACGGGACATTATCTACGTGGACACCATTAATCTGTATGAAAAAATCCGCTTTGGCGTAAAACTCGGCGGTTCGATCTCTAAAATTGACGAAGCGCATTCCGGTTCGATGAAAGCCAGATTCCCGGGATTGACGGTAGGTATCGGATTGCAGATTCCTTTGCAAAAGAAGGAATTTTCAAAATTATTCTTCACCCCTGAGGTGTTATACACTTCGAGAGGTGAAAAAGCCGATGTGAACAAAGTAGAAACGGACTTCTACAACGACTACATTTCTGTTCCGTTGATGTTTAAACTTTACTTGCTTGAGAGTCGCCTTCTCTTCGTGGAACTTGGTCCGGAAGTCAGTTTCCTTACATCCCAAAAAAATAAGGACAAGGACACTTATTTGGGAGACATAAACAAAATGGACATCGGTTTGAATTTGGGCGGCGGAGTCAATTTCGGCGCTAAAGACCAGTTGGAACTCGGTGCACGTTTGAATTACGGATTGTCAAAAGTCTATCCCGACTATGATTGGGACAAGAGAAATTACAACATCGGCGGCGAAGTAACGCTGACCTATTTCTTTGGTGGAAAAGACGATTAATTATTCAATGAAAAAATTGAAAAAAGCCTGTCCGGTAAAAAGACAGGCTTTTTTGTATTTCAAAAATCTTTCGTATCTTTGCGCCCAAATAAACAGGGGGTGCCTTACTTGTAACAGGCTGAGATGATACCCATATTACCTGACCCGGATAATACCGGCGTAGGGATTGTTAAAAATCTCGCAGTATATTGATTATAAAGGCTTCCCCATTAAAAAAATGAATGGGATGAGAAAGATTTTTATATTTGTAGCCGCCCTGTTGAGCGGCGTTACGGCGGTAACGGCAGAAGATATTGATACCGCAAAAGTGATTAATCTGAACGAAGTAGTCGTGTCGGGATTGCAGGCGAAAAAGGAAACGCCGGTTGCATTTCAAAATATTGATAATGAGCAACTCAACGAGAACAACACGGGACAGTCGCTGCCCTATCTGTTTTCGCTGACGCCGTCGGTTATTGTAACTTCCGACGGTGGAAACGGGGTGGGATACGCTTCGTTCCGGGTGCGCGGGACGGACGCTAACCGCATCAATATCACAGTGGACGGCGTGCCGCTCAACGATTCGGAAAGCCACGGCGTTTTCTGGGTCAATATGCCCGATTTCGCCTCGTCGGTGGAAAACGTTCAGATTCAGCGCGGTGCGGGAACTTCGACCAACGGCGCGGCGGCTTTCGGCGCAACCGTTACGATGGAAACGCAACGTTCACAACTGAAACCGTATGCCGAAATATCCTCATCGGCAGGAAGTTACCGTACTTTTTCCAATACCTTCAAAGGTGGAACAGGATTACTCTACGACCGGTTTATTTTTGACGCCCGCTACTCCAACGTGCAGACGGACGGCTACATAGACCGCGCGAAGGTCAATATGAACTCCTATTATACTTCGGCGGCGTATTATGCCGGCAATACGATGCTGAAATTTCAGGCGCTGGGCAGCGGCGAGGTCAGTTATCAGGCATGGAACGGAGTCAGCAAGGATATGTTGCTGACCGACAGGCGTTACAACAGTTGCGGCGAATACGAAGAAGACGGAGAAATCAAATTCTATGACAATCAGACGGATAACTACTGGCAGCATCATTATCATCTGCTGGGCAGCCATCGGTTCACTAACTCGCTGAATATGAACGTAACGCTTCACTACACGGACGGAAAAGGCTATTACGAAGATTATAAGGCGGGCGAGGAATATGCGGCGTATAAACTGCCTGATTATGTGGACAGTGAGGGCAATACGCAGGAGGAATCCGATTTGGTGCGCCGAAAATGGCTTAGAAATGATTTCTACGGCGGAATTTTCAGGCTGAACTATGTAAAAGACCGCATCAACGCTACGTTTGGCGCGGCTGCAAACAATTATGTCGGCGACCATTTCGGGCGTGTGATGTGGGTGAAAACGGCAAATCTGCTTCCGAAACCGGATTACGAATACTACCGCAACCGTGGCGAAAAACTGGATTACAACGCTTTTGTGAAGGCGTCCTACGGTTTTGCCCGGAATTTTTCAGCGTATATTGATCTGCAATTCAGGGGAATAGACTATACGATAAAAGGCAGCGACGACAAGGCGGGTGATAATCTGAATGTTGACAAGGTTTATTCGTTTTTCAATCCGAAAGCGGGGTTGTCCTACGGCAAAAACGGTCATTCGGCGTATGCTTCCTTTGCGGTTGCCCACCGCGAGCCGAATCGCGACAATTTCACCGAAAACGGTCCCGATGCGCACCCGACCTACGAAACGCTCAACGACTACGAAGCGGGCTATAATTACGCGGGAAAAGTATTTTCGGCGGGCGTAAATCTTTATTACATGGACTACGACAACCAGTTGATACTCACGGGAAAAATCAGTGAAATAGGCGAGGCGCTCACGTCGAATATCAAGGACAGTTACCGCGCGGGAATCGAGTTGAGCGCGGGACTTAAACCGCTTTCGTGGCTGGAATGGAACGTGAATCTGACGTTAAGTCGCAATAAGATAAAGAATTACACGGAATTTGTTGATACTTACGATACCGACTGGAATTACATCAATCAGATGGAAAATTATCTCGGTACAACGGACATTTCCTTTTCTCCCGATATTTCCGGAAATAATATCCTGACAGTCAAGTATAAAGGCTTTTCCGCAACGCTCGCTTCGAGTTACGTTTCCCGCCAGTACCTCGACAATACGTCCGACAGGGAGCGCAGTATTGACCCGTACTTTGTATCGAATTTAAGGATCGGCTATACTTTCAAGCCTCAATACGTCAATGAGTTAGGTATAGATTTCTCCATCCGCAACCTGTTCAACGAAATGTACGAAACAAACGGCTGGACATACAGTTATCTGCTTGGCAGCGAGCGCCTGAACGATTCCGGCTACTTTGCGCAGGCAGGCGTCAATTTTATGGGACGGATTGTTTTGAAGTTTTGATATGCTTGTTGATAACTTTTGCGGTTTGTAACGGGATTTTTTTTATCTTTGCGGGAAAAATGTACTCATGTTACAAAAAGAATCATACAAATTGAATTTCAAAAAAGCATTGACTGTTTTTGCTGAAAAGTTGCAACAACATGTTTCAACCGAGAACGGCGAATGGTCGGTAAAGGGTTTTATTGATGTGTACAAAAATATCTACACGATTTCGTCCGACACTAAAATCGTTTCAAAAATACTTGAAATTCATATTTTTCCGCAAATCATTCAGTTTGCCGAGCAAATCGGCTACAATATAATATTGGCTGAACACCAAAATTATTATCCCGATTTGACTTTCGTAAACAAACAGGATGAAAATGTGAAATTTGCAGTAGATTTGAAAACTACTTACCGTAAAAAAAGTGGAATTGCAAGTTTTACTTTGGGCAGTCACGGCTCGTATTTCAAGGAACGCGACAAGCAAAAGAATATTCAATTTCCTTACAATCAATATTTAGGGCATTTTTGTCTGGGAATAATTTACACCCGCAACGAAACTTCGGAAAAGGAAATATCAAATGTAAATAACTTAAAATCAATTATCTCTGTAATTCAAGATTTTGACTTTTTTGTTGCCGAAAAATGGAAAATTGCAAGCGACAAGCAAGGTTCGGGTAATACGGCAAATATTGGCTGTACGCTTAATTTTGAAGATTTGAGAAACGAAAACGGAATTTTCAGCAAACTGGGCGAAGAATGGTTTGATGAATATTGGATAAATTACGGTTCGGCAACCATGCTGAAAAATGGAAAAACGCAGAAAATTACGACTATTCGTGATTTTCTGGAATTTAAGGGTAGAACTGACCTGTTGAAAAATATTGAAAAATGAAAATAAAAGTTCCACCCATTAAAAGTCAGGGAATTAAAACAAAACTTGTTCCCTGGATTAAGGAAGTCGCACCCAAAGTTAGCGGACGGTGGATTGAACCGTTTTTGGGAACAGGCGTGGTGGCTTTTAATTCAGGGTATAAAAAAGCAATTTTAAACGACACAAATCCACATATTATAAACTTCTATAAATCTGTTCAAAATCAAGAAATTACGCCTGTTTCAATGAGGCGGTATCTCCAAGAAGAAGGCGAAAGGTTACGAACAGCCGACAATAACGGCTACGAACATTATTTGACGGTGCGCTCCCGTTTTAATAGTGGCGAGTATTCGCCTTATGATTTCATTTTTCTTTCCCGTGCGGGTTTCAATGGAATGATGCGTTTTGGCAGTAAAGGAAACTGGAATATTCCGTTTTGCAAAAAGCCCGACCGTTTTGCACAGGCATACATTACCAAGATAGTCAATCAATTAATTGCTGTTTCTCAAATTGTTCAACCCGAACCGGAATGGCAGTTTTACAATAAAACTTTTTCGGAAATCATTCCTTTGGCAACGGAAAACGATATTATCTACTGCGATCCGCCATATTTCGGTCGCCACGTTGATTATTACAACGGTTGGACGGAAAAAGACGAGGAAATACTATTTCATTTATTGAGCGAAACCAAGGCAAAATTTATCCTTTCCACTTGGCACCACAACGATTGGCGCGAAAATGAAATGATAAAAAAATATTGGGGCAAATTTAACATCCTGACCAAAGACCACTTTTACCATAACGGTGGAAATGTCGAAAATCGAAGGGAAGTGGTTGAGGCGCTTGTTTGTAATTTTGATGTAAACGGCTTTGAACCGCATAATCACGGAACAAAAGAAAAAATACAAGATACACAATTGGAGTTAAACCTTTTTTATCAATGACTTATGGAGCGGAAAATAGAAAACTTACAGCAACTCTTTGATTGGATTGATAACAGCAAAATTTGTTGTGTGTCCGAAAAGGAAGATGATTATTTTTGCATAGAAGCATCAAACAATGCCGATGTATTTATAAATATTGAAACAGAGGATGCTATTGACGATATTGTGTTTTGCACAATAGAACGGCTTCAAGATTTCAATGCAGATGAAAGGTTTATGGAGTTGTGGAGCAAAGAATTTGCGGAACGCAATCATTTTAGGCCAAGTCAATTTTTGAAAATGTTGCAGGAAGATGAGGCGAGTTTTAAGGAATTGGCGGGGAGGTTGAGAAATTAAGATAAACCGTTTTTATGGCGAACAAGACAAATACAGTAGCAAAAGGTAATGCCTTTGAGAATAGAGTGTATTCTAAACTTAAAAGTATGTTGGAATTAGGAGAATTACCGCTAAGCCCTTCGAAAAGTTATGTTTACCAAAAGAAAAAATACACAGACATAAATGGATGTGAAATTGAATTCGATATCGCAATAGAGACATATAGAGAAAATGCAAAAAAACCGTCATACATAACATTAATAGAATGCAAAGATTATGAAACTCCAATTCAGGGAGAAAAAATTAGAGATTTTGCGGAGAGAGTTAATGATGTTAGCGGACACAAAGGATATTTTATAACGACAAGCAAGTTTCAAGAGGCAGCTTTTAAAAAAGCGAAAACAGCAGGAATTGGACTCGTCATAATGGATAAATCAAATGAATTGGAGTTTATATTAGAAAGAATTGGTAAACAAAGTTATCAAATTAAAAATGACATAGAAAATGCTTTTTTAGATACAAACGACAGTCACAAATATTCTTTCATTGCTATAGATGGTCGCTTATATTATACTTCAATTTATGATTGGTTTTCCAATATTGTTAAAGAGGAAATA
>JAITMT010000303.1 GCA_031277235.1 Tannerella sp. | reverse complement strand
TTTTCTGAATTACGAAGTGTTGGGTTCGCTGCACAATGCTGCGACCGGAATTTTCGATTTCTTCAAGGCGTTGCCCCGGTATGCGGAACAAAAGAAAATTTCGTTTTCGCTGCCGTCCGAGTTGTTTGAGCAGTTTGAGGCGGTTGATACGATTTCCGTGCCGTATCCGATGTCGTGGGTGGACGAGGAAAAGGATTGCAGTTCGTGGCTCGGAAATGTACTGCAACAGGAAGCGTTTCAGCAAATTAAGGACATCGGCGAGCGGGTGCGCCTCTGCACCGACCGCGCCTTGTTGCAGGACTGGCTGTATCTGCAAAGCAGCGACCATTTCTATTACATGAACACCAAGCATGTGAACCTGTTCAGCCCGTATGACAATCCCTACGATGCGTTCAACAATTATATGAATGTGCTGTCGGATTTCATTTTACGCGTGCAGGCACAGTATCCTTCATCCATTGATAATGAGGAACTTAACTCGCTTTTGACAACCATAAACAACCAGGGACGCGAAATCGAAAAACTGGAAAAGAAATTGGCGGAGTATGAGAGAATTGACAATTGATAATTGACAATTCAAGAGTGTAGTTAATTTTCAAATTTTCAATTCAAAAAAATTCATTTTCTATACCTTCGGATTTATTATTCAAACAGTTAGTTATCAATACTTAATATCAAAATATTCTCTATACCGCTCATACAGATGCTCCGCTTGCCGGTAGGCGGATTGCGGACTCATGAAATGCGAAAATTCAAAAGTGATTGCCTTGTCGTAGCCTGCGCGCTTGGCGGCTTCGAGTTTCAGACGGAGTTTGTCGAATTTTATCGGGAAAAATTTGATGGGCATATCGCGGTCAAACGATTCGGCATTCGTCCAGCATTGCAATCCGTATTTGTCCGCCAGTTTTTTATTGACCTCGAAAAAGGCGTCCAGTTCGTCGTAATCAATATGTCCGTCCTGAAAAGCGCAGGCGTCCACCGCTCCCCTGATGCCGTCGAAAATCTCGCCCCATTCGCGTTCGTGCTCCTGTACGGAGACAGATTCGGCTTTGCTCAATACTCCGGAAGCAGCCATCACGGCTTTCTTGCCGTCAATCCAGGGCGAAATAAAGGTAGGCAATCCGCCGGAAACGTCCTTGCACTGCTGCCCCATCGCGCGAAAAGCGTTGATGGCGCCTTTGGTGGCACGGCTGATTTCACCGCTCAAGTACCAGCCCTGAAAACTTTTGTGATGCTGACCGTATTTTTCCCAAACCTCGTCTATCACAAACCTGTTGTCTTCAATCTCGTACGACATATCGCCCGTGTCCCAGTAATGCCCGGAATCATACAGTCCGAAATAAAATTTCATTCCGTATTTGTCAGCCAGGCGCAAAAACATGTCCAGCAAATCAACCGAAGGTTTGTAACAGCCTTTTTTGAGCAGATACGGCGAATCATACGTGATAAACTTGCGATAGCCGCTGCGAATGAGGATGACGGTGTCAATTCCCATTGCTTTCATATAGCAGAAATCCTGTTCCCACTCCTTTTCGCCCCAGTTTTGGTGGGGAATGTCGTGAGAAATCTCGTCTAAAAAAGTACCTGTAACAGGCAATCCGTTTGCTTTGGGCACGATTAACGTTGATTGGGCGTCGGAAACACACAATTCATGCTGATTATCAGTACGTTTACTGTCCGTGCAATACGCCATTGCCGGAATACCGGAAGCCACTACCGCTCCCATTCCCATATTTTTCAAAAATTTTCGCCGATTGTTTTCCATTTTAATTCTATTTAGTTTTGAAATTTTCCGTCAAATCCGATTTCCCGGTCGAAAGGATGCAGCAACGCATCCAGCAACACCGCCAGCCGCCGCTTGGTTACAGGCGTTTCCTTATATCCATCCGCATTTTTTCCCATTAACTTTACGGCTTCCTTTTCGGTCAGTATGTTTTGACTGTCAGTTACTTCCATGTTGGAATCAAAATCATGCAAACCTTGCGTAAATTCCGCGACC
The DNA here is from genome assembly GCA_031277235.1 of Tannerella sp. Classification (GTDB taxonomy): domain Bacteria; phylum Bacteroidota; class Bacteroidia; order Bacteroidales; family Tannerellaceae; genus Tannerella. The sequence continues at coordinate 17,861 of JAITMT010000303.1, read as the reverse complement.
GTAATCGTTGAATCGGGATAAAACCAACTGCGGTTTGCCCAGTTGTAAGATTCGCCGACGACTTTCAGAATACCTGTCGCCGTGATTTTCTGTATCGCTTCAAAATCCGCGTCCGAAGGCTTGACGTCATACAGCGGCATGATATATGCTTTCTGGTCTAAAAGGGCTTTCTGAACGGCTCTAACCGGGATATTACGGGGTTCCTTACCTTCCCTGACGGACAATGCAGCCAGCGTTCCCGCCGCCTGTCCGGTGAGCAAAACGACCGGTTGCAGCCGTGTAGAACCGTTGATGAGATTGGAAACGGAAATTGCCTTGTCCGAAACGATCAATCCGTTTATTTTTTGAGGAATCAACGAACCCAACGGAATGTTGAAAGACGGCACCGGATCAAACCCGATTTTCGGAGCATCCGGATTTTTATCGTGGTGATGATCAACCGGATAGTCGCCAACCGAAATACCTGTCCGGTATAATAATTCCTTTTGCTCATACGGTTTTGCAACGTGGTCGAAAGTGAGAAAAGCCAGCCCTTTCACACGCCGTCCCTCGCGATGATACGGTTTGCAGGCGAGTAAATCCGGCGTATCAAACTCATCGTCAGCCAATCCCAAATTCTTGAATCCCAATTCATGCTGAATGTAGTAAACAAACTCCAACGTGCGTTCCCGGGCTTGCTGCAAGGTTTTTTCACGTTCCCTGCGCGGCATTTCCACCACGTTGAGATAGATATCATTGCCGGATTTAGGCCAGTTCAACATATATTTGTTGCGCGGCATCTTGCCGTAGTCCAGCATTTGCCGGCAGTCAATTTTAATTTGATCAACCGTTTCCGAGCAACAACCGGCAAACAGGGCAGGATTGTAGTTTTTCGGTCGGGGAATCGTTTTATCGGCGTCCGCGCCATAGTCTTTGAGAATCGCAACCCAAGTCAGGTCTTGAACAATGCTGTTGGCTGTTTCGGGAGCATTTTCTTCGCCGGTTTCCGCCCTTGCGTCCATTCCCAAACGATAATCTGCGCCTGCCTGTTTCAGACTTTCACCCAGGTCGGTCGCATCAATCGTGATTTTTGCCTTGACGGTGATACGCTCTCCGTTATCATTCTGAAAAACAGCCCCTTTCACCGTGTCTCCTTCTTTCAACATACTGTCCAAAAAATAGCCGTAGATAACGGTTAGATTTTTCTCCGCCGCCGCCATTGCCTTGAAAACACTGTCCCCCACGTGCGGTTCAAACAGGGTATTACTCACCCACCCCGTATTCACGGCAGCAACACCGCCATAATGCGTGCGGATTTTTTCCCGAAATTCATTCCAAACGCCCGAAGGCAATTCGTGGTTACCGTCCGTAGCGCCAACGCCCTGCGCCGTGAACATTCCTCCCAGCCAGGGCGTTTCTTCCACGATCAGCGTCTTGACGCCTTGACGGGCAGATGCAATACCGGCGGAAGTTCCGCTTGTCGTGCCGCCGATGACCAGAACGTCGGTTATTTCAATGTTGCCAACTGCCGTATTCGACTGTGCTGCAAGCGTTCCGAAAGACAGAAAAGCGAGACTGTGATATAAGATGATTTTCTTTAGCATCGGGGGTTTGATTTTTTTATCGGTCAATTTGAATTTTCACAGGCGGGTAAAATATCTTTAATTACAGGGTATAAATATTGGGCATACCGCATGAATCCCAAATCGGTGAAATGGATTCCATCTACCGTTGCTTCATTGTCGTTTCCTATCATTCCGGCTGAAGGAATCAACCGGATATTCTGTTCCTCCTTTGCTTTCAGATTTTCAAAAACTTGATGTAAAGCCTTATTTTTTTCACTTACTTCACTTCGCATATTCAAATCATATTTGGCAAGGGGAAATATCGGATCCTCAATAAAAATAATCGGGACATCCGGATGTTTCTCCCGCAATATCCTGTAGAATTTTTCCATCTTTTCATGAATCTGTTGAACGCTTGCATTGGGTACAAAGTCCAGTATGTAAAGCGATGCGTCGCATTCAGCCATCAATCCGGCTATTTCGTAGTCCAATTGTCCATTCCCGCTGAATCCCAGATTGATGATTTCCCGATTCAACATCCTCGAAAGGATATTTGTATGCGCCATACCCGGACGAGAGGCACATCCGCCTTGCAGAATGCTTGTTCCGTAAGCGACGATTGGTTTTGTCCGTTGAGGAAGTTCAATCCCGGGTTGTCCGATGAATGTCCCTGAATCAACCCCGATTTCGAGCGATACAATACCGTCATAGAGAGGAAAATAAAGCATCAATTCCCGTTCTTTCCGTTCCATATCGGAAATAACTGTCACTTCGCTTTTTTGGGCGGTGGGACGGGCTGAATTTATAAAAATCCACTTGCCGTCTTCCAGGCAATATAAATCCAGCCCTTTGATTCCCGTCGGCACCATGTGATTCATACTCAAATCATTGAGTGTTTCCCATCGCACTGCTATAGTCCGCGAATCTGAACAAAACCGCAGGGCAAGCCCTGCCGTATTCTTGCCCAATTCCCAAACCGGAGGACGCACCGTGTTTTTAAGATTTACCGGTAACCGCTCATAGCGTGTCTCCGTTTTGTCCGATATTTTGCCCAAAAGCGGAAAGGTCGAAGCGTCGTGAAAAACAGTCTGCGCCTTTGCTGCAAACGGAAAAAACAATACGATGGCTATGAACGGAAACCTTTTCATAAAGCAATTATTGAGTCGAAGTATTTATTACACGTCCAATTCCTTCTTTTATTGTGTTCCACTGATTAAAATTTATAACATGCGACAATTCAAACACCATCAAACCGTCCGTGTTTTTCAAACACAGAAAAATGGCGTCGGAAAGCGCGGTAGGCTTGCTACCGTAAGCATACGAAGCAATTGAGCCGTGCACTTTGCAATCGCTCATGGTGAAAGTGAAATAAGTCGTAACAAAATTTTCGACCGTCCAGACGGAATTGGGATATTCCGGTTTCCAGACATATTCGGTATAGGCGCCCTCCGAGAAAACATCCAGTTGGTCGGCAAAGCCCGTTTTACTGTATGTGTCCGTATATATGCTCGACGGTGCGGGCGCATATCTCTTGCTTGCCCAATTCTGTCCGACTGTATAACGCGAACCCCAGTCGGCGGATGCCCACAGATGAAATTCTGCTTTGGGATTAACGGATTTCACTTTTGCGCGTAAATTCGTAACCATATTTGTAATCGTCATTGAACGAAATTCTATCCATTTGTTGAACAACGGTCCGATACCGCCTGTCGCCGTGATAATATCGTTCAGGTTGGTAACTTCCAGTCCGCTATACGCTTCAAATGCGGCAATCGTAGCGTCTCCGAAACCGTAATTCAAATCCCACCAGCGGCAATAATCCAGACAGATACCCTTCAGTTTCGGATATTTCGCAATGATTTCCGCCACAATGGATATGACAAACGTTTGTACCTCCGGCAAACAGGGATTCAGCATCGCAGCGTCCACACCGGGCTGCGTCCGCATATCTACAATCTTCTCCGGGTTATTCTCCAGCATCGCCATTTGCGTTTTACCATCCCAGGTTTCACTGTCATAAATCAATCCTTCCTGCAAGCCCGTAACGCCGAAACCGAGCGTCGAAATACTGGCGTACACATCTATTCCGACCCGCTCCGCTTCTGCAATCCAGTAACCCAGATAATCCCAATCACGCGTAACAGTTTCATTGCCCCATTTGGTCAATTGCGGCAGTATATCGCTGTCATACATTGCATAGCCGATACCCGGTTTCACATCAACATATACCGCCGTAAAACCGGTTTCCTTTATTTTTTCCAGATAAGACGTAATGCTCGCTTTCTCGGCAAAACGGCTAAAATTGGCGTGCGCGTCCACCCACAGGGCAATAGGCTTGCTGACCGTACTGTCGGGTTTCTCCACATCTATCGGAATCTCCGGTTTGTCAGGCTTTTCTCCATTCTTGCCGCTGCTTTCGGAACAGGCAACAAGGGCAAAACATAAAATTGCCGGCAATGCCATTCCGTACTTCAGGCATTTATTCATAACAGGTCATCTTGTAAGTATATAATCCCAGTCTGCCGAACCATACTGCCAGGTAGGCTTCTTTTGCTTCGTCATCCCAATACCAGTCAACCCACTCGCCATAACTCCATCCGCGGCTTGCGGCTACATCGTAAGCAATGTTCAGATTTTCGTGCGCCAGCGATTGCAAATCGGATGATACTACCGCAGCAGAATACCACCATCCCGTACCGCTTGTCAGCGTTACATAAGTTTTGCCGTTGATGGGCAGTGCCGAAACAATCGGCGAACGGCCTCCGGTACGGATAGTAGAAAATCCTGTACCTACCCACCAGGTTTGCAAAATATTTTGCCAGTATCCCGGCATTACATTCGTAGTTGAACCTGCCGGCGAATTAATATAGCAATGAATTGAATTTGCCGCATTTGCCGTACCTTCGGTATCGCCAATTGCAAAACTCGGTCTGTCGGAATCGTCAAGGGGCGAAATCATTTGGAAACCGCTGCAATCGCTGCTCGAATAACCGGATGATATCATGGAATAGTCGGACGCCAATTGACCGCCTGTCACTTTTATTCGATAATGCTCGCCTTGGGGACTGCGCGGAGCCAAAGCCGTAATCCATGCGTTAGCGGTAATGTCGCCCGCTACCTGGAAATTGGCAGATCCGTCGGTTGATGCAGCCACATCAATAGATATTTTTCCAATTGATTTGGGAGCATCCGCAGGAGTTGTCCAATAAAAAAATTCCGATTGGCTACCGTCGGTTACGGCAGCGACGCATCTTCCCTTATAATCGGAAGTAATCATTTTGAGATTGGATATATTGATGGATCCCAGATTCAGGGAGCCGGCAGCATTCAAGGTGATTTTATCCACCACTTTCACACAATGCGGCGAAGCAGGGTTCGAGTTAATATATGCACGTGAAAGAAGTACGATATAGTCGCCGCAATAGGCGTGATACATCAGGAGATCGCCATATTCTATGGAAGCGAGCCCCGTATTACCGACTTCGCCGGGATAACCCAATTCCACGAAACTTTTTTTCGTTCCTATTTCCGCATAGGTAAATCCTTCTCCATACGGCAATTGATCGGAAATACCCCAGGTTACGGTATATGTATTTTGAGTTTTTCCATCTTCCGCCGTAACGGTATATTTCACGCCGCCTGCCTGCGAAAAGTCTTGCGGAACAGTCGGATCCGGCGAAACGGTCGCACCCCTGGACAGGTAGAACACCGGCATGGCTGCCGACAATTCTTCTTCCGCATCAAGATAAGGCGATACTTTCAGCGTTATCGCATTGCCTTCGATGCTTGAATTGAACACTTTTCCACTCGCTCCCGTTACTTTGAACGAGACAACAATATTCGCTTCATTGCTCAATTCTGCGTCGTCATTGCAGGCGCCCAACAAGAACAGGCAGCCTGCGACGAGCATTCCATATAATTTTAAATTTAACTTTTTCATTGTTTTAATCCTTCTTTTTTAAATTATTGATAATACCCTCTCACTCTGTATTCCCGGGTTGTACCGACCCCCGATTTGACGGTGATAATAATACCGTCGCCCGTAATATCATGCTTCCCCGATAACGATGGCGTAATAAATTCGTCATACGTTACCGTTGCTTTCAGATAGACGTTCGTTAAATCCACATCTTCTTGCAACGACTGGGAAATTTCGAATAAAATGAGACCGTAACCGCCTTCCACGTCCTGCTGTGTGAAGCCGGCTGCCACCTCGTTGCCGTTCCTGTCAAACTCATGGATGACGCCTCGAAATTCACTGCTTGTGTGGGATGCGGCGCATATCATTTGCGAAATCGTGTTCGTATCGTGTACAAATTCTTTATCCGCTTCGGCGCAGCCTCCCATTAAAAAAGTGATGGAGATGCTTAAAAACCATATTCCCATGTTATGTATCTTTTTCATTGCTTTTTGCTTTTTATATTGTTAATTACCAAAATGGATTGTTTTCACACAGTTTGTTGTTCGCCGTTTCTGCCGTCGGCAACGAGAAATAGTAGTATCTTTCGAGGAAAATACGCGGTGTTCCGCCATCGCAAGCCACTCTTTCATAGGAGAATGTGCCGTCATCGTTCTTCGTGATTTTCGTCCCGTGCACATTTTGCCCGTTAATGACGCTTTCGGCCAATCTCCAGCGGCGCAAGTCCCAGTAGCGGAAACCTTCGCCTGCCAATTCCACACAGCGTTCCTTGCGCAACAAGTCCATAAAAGCCTCTTTGTTCGGTGCGTCAGCCGCCGTTTTTGCCGGCAAATTTACCCTCGCGCGCACTTCGTTCAGCGCATTTAACGCCTGGCTTTGATATTGTCCGTAATCCTGCTGCGCGTAAGCTTCGGCTTTGTTCAGCAGCACTTCGGCGTAGCGGAGCACGGCGTCATACTGGTAACTTCTTTCCGTGACAAAGTCGGAATATCCTTCCTGCAAGTATTTGCGCAGGTAATAACCCGTGCAAGTGTGTCCATTGGTTGATCCGTTTTGCGTAAATGCGACAAAACCGTCGCTTCCGTCCGTATAAGTTTGAATTTCCCGATCTTCCCATTCACAACCGTTATACAGGATTGTTGCCTGAAAACGCGGTTCCCTCTCTGTATAGGGATCTGTATGCGTACTGGAATATGTACTCCAACTGAATGGCGTTCCATCCGAAAATTCGTAAAGATCGGCCAGTTCTGCCGTCGGAACATGTTCGGCATACACGACCGTGTTGTGGGCTGCATTATCGCCAAAAGGACGGTTGAATCTATCGTAGTCATGTGCCACACTCCCCTTTAGATAATATAAAGCAAACAAAATCTCCGACGAGTTGTCCTGATCTCCGTCCACCTGAAAAACTTTTGCATAATCTTCCGCCAAAGCGCCTCCCAGTTCCTTTACTTTTTCAGCTGCATCCACGGCGACCTGCCATTGTTGGGCAAACAGCGCCATGCGGGAAATCAAGCCATAAGCCGTTTTCTTGGTTGCACGACCTTCCCAGGTTGAGGACCATGATTCGGGCAAGTGTTCGGCAGCCCATTGCAGTTCGCTGATTACAAAATTCCAACTTTCGGCTTCAGAAGCCCGCGCCCGGTTAATATCTTCCGGATTGGAACCATCATCCACGCCTCCATTCGTTCCGGAAACATCGGTACGGATAATGACCCCTCCATATACCCGAATCAAACGATAATAGGTAAAGGCGCGGCAGAGACGAACTTCTGCGCGGCGAATATCGCACCATTCTTCGCCGAAACTCTCCACGCCGTAGCGTTTGATTTCGTCCAGCAAAACATTGGCGCGGCGAATGCGTGTATAAGCATCAGACCAACATTCGAAAGCGCCCGCGCTTCCGGTTGAAAATGCGCTGGCTTGCAATAAGGATTTGTTGTAGGGATGATTGTATTGATCCCACGAAGTGGATTTTGTCAAATCCGTATGGCTGTCGTAAAATACATTACGGCTGTTCGATACTTGCGAAACGTCGGTAAATGTTTTATATGACGCCGTGATATACATCTCCGCAGCATTTTCCGTACTCCATATCGCCTGGTCGGACACTTCCCGCGTGTTGTTCAGATCCAATACATCCGTACACGAAAATATCGCCAGACTCAAAGCCATGCTATTTAAAAATAAAATAATTCTCTCTTTCATACTAATTTCCTCCTGATTTTAGAATGTTATGTTAACGCCAACACTGTATGTTTTCTGTTGCGGATAATATCCGTTACTTACGGACGGACTTTCCGGATCAACATACTTGAAATGGCTGAATGTAAGCAGGTTCGTCCCCGCCAAATATATACTTATTCCGCTAAACGGCGTTTTCTGTAATACCTTTCCGGGAACGTTGTAACCGATATTCATATTTTTCAAACGCATATATTCTCCGTTAACAAGCCACCAGGAAGATTCCCAGGCATTGTTTCCATTGGCTTGCGTACTCAAGCGCGGGAATTTTGCATTCGTATTCTCCGGCGTCCAGGCTCCTTCGATACGGTAGTAGGGCGAATTTCCAAACTCCGCAAAGGAACTTGTATAGACTGTCGAAGAAATTACGCCTGTATCGTACACTCCCGATAATACGTAATCGGCATGAGAAACGCCTTGCCACAAAAGCGACGTGTAAAAGTTCCTGTACGACAGGTCCATGTTGAGCGAAAAGTTGATTTCCGGAATGCCTCCATAACCGATTTTTACATAATCGTGCTGCAAATTAATGATTCCATCGCCGTTTATATCCGTGTATTTCAAGTCTCCCAAGCGAATATTGCCCGATGGAGCGGACGGATAACTGTCAATCTCTTCCTGTGTCTGGAAGAAGCCGAGTGCACGGAAACCGTAACGTGCGTTCATGGACGAACCTACTACAGGACGGTAGTTTGGATGATTGTCTGCCATTGCCCGGTGAAGCACTTTGTTGCGGGCGAATGAAACATTCCCTTTCAAACCGTAACTCCAATCCGAATTGATACGGTTGTTGTGTGTCAGTGTGAGTTCAAAACCTTTGTTTTCCACTTTTCCCGAATTTTCAATGGCAGGATAATATCCACCCAGCGAGAGCGGGAAATTTGCTCCCACATTTTCCAGAATATCGGTAGTCAACTTGTAAAACAAATCCAATTCCATACCCAATTTTCCTCTCCACATATTCAAATCAAAACCCAGATTATAACTGTGGGTGGTTGACCAGGTCAAGTTGCGATATACATACGCATTCGTCGTATAAAATTGCGTTATACTCTGACCGCCGAGTACCATGCTGTTAGCAGCCATTGCATAAGTTGAATTGTACATGAAATCCCTTGCCTCACCATTAACTATTACTTCGTCTTTACCTGCCTGCCCGTAGCTGGCGCGAATTTTCAAATATTCGACGTCCGGAAGCGCTTTGGAAAAGAAATCTTCTTCGGAAAGCACCCATCCCACCGAAGCCGAAGGGAAGAAACCCCAACGGTTTTCGGGAGCAAACCGGAACGAACCGTCGTAACGGAAAGCAAATTCCGCCAGATATTTTCTGGCAAAAGAATAATTGGCGCGCCCCACGTATGATTTTTGTCCCGAATATCCATACGAACCGGTTACCGGGATTTCGGGGAAAACCGTACCCAATGAAATATCAACGGGATCATCGCTGTAAAAGCCTCTTTTTGTTCCGGTCATGGTGTTTGAATAGCCTTGGCGCTCTTCAAACAGCAAGGTTGCTCCCACAAAATGTTTACCGAAATCATGGGAATAATCCACTTGCGGACGGAGCATCCAGTCGTCTCCATAAGACGATGATTTCGTATAAGCGTTTCCGGGCGTGTATCCGCTTGCTCCTGCCACTCCTTCATCCAAATTACCGTTTACATAATATAATTCATAATACCGGTCATAATTGGAATCCGCTGATTGTTCATAATTGTAGGCGGCAAAAATGGAAACCCTTAGCCCCTTCAATACATCTGCCAAACCGGAAAAGTCATATTCCAATTTGAAATTGGAATCAAGATGCCAGCGACTTTGATTTTTATATCCCGATTCGTTCAAGGCGGCGTAACCGTTTACCAGATAGGTCGCTCCGTTCCAGGCGGTAGGCAAACCTTCATAGTCGGATTTAATGATTGGCAGCGAGGTGATTGCCTGTCTTACCGGATTAAACTCGCCCTGATTGCTGATATCCGTTCCCGGCCAATGGCGGTCTGCCCGGTAACCGGCTAAATTCGTCGTGAATTTCAGATTTTTGGCAACCTGAATATCCAAATTCGTACGTAAATTGTAACGTCTCAAATTTGTATTTTTTAATGTTCCCTCCTGATCCATCAAACCAATGCTGGCATAATATTTCACCTTATCGGTACTGCCCGAGGCGGAAATATTGTGTTGTTGCGTTGTGCCGGTCCTGAAAATTTTATCCAACCAGTTCGTTTGCCCCCAAATGCTATTGGGATCATTATTGATTACCCGATTTTGAATGTCGGCTGTCCAAAGCGGAGTAAGTCCGTCCATTTCACGAGCCTTATTGTGCCAGTACATATAATCTACGGCATTCAAAAACTCCGGCATGGCTGTGTTTTGCGTTGCCGTATAGGAACCGTCGTACGAAATTTTGGCGGCTCCTTCGCTACCGGATTTGGTAGTAATCAAAATAACACCGTTTGCGCCTTGTACGCCATAGATGGATGCGGAAGCATCTTTCAAAACCGAAACGCTTTCGATATCATTCGGATTCAGATAATCAATGGTGCGCGGTACACCGTCCACGATAACCATCGGACCGTTCCCGCCATTGTAAGAATTTAAACCGCGAACGTACAAGGTCGTACCGTCGGCTCCGGGTTTACCCGACGACTGGATACTGGTCAAGCCGGATATTTTACCGGTAAGCATGTTCGATACGTTTTGCATGGGAGCCTTCAGCAATTCTTTGGCGTTGACTTGCGATACGGAACCCGTCATATTGATACGCTGCTGTATTCCGTATCCGACGACCACCACTTCATCCAACTGCGACAATTCTTCCTCCATCGTAACATCAACCACCAAACGATTACCTACGGTTTCCGTCCGGGTTTTGAATCCGATGTATGAAAATTCGAGCGTAGCATTGTCCGAAGGCACAACAATTCGATATGCCCCTGTTACATCGGTTGTCGTACCGGTTGTGCGGTCTCCCCTGACAACAACCGTAACACCGGGCAGTTCGCTCCCGCCGGCGTCGGTTATTTTTCCCGAAACTGTTTTCTGGGAATAGGCAGCAGACAGACATGCAACCGAACACAACAGGACGCCCAGTATCTTCCGACAATTGCATCTCTGCTCCTTTCCTCTCTTTTTTACAACATTTAGAATATTCATAGTCTTTTCCAATATATAATTATTTATGTTAATTTCAAAGTATTATCCGGCGTAGTATATAATTGATACAACCCCCGCGGCACATGAAAGCACCCCTTCCATTTCCCGCCCTTGAGCGTAAGCAGCGGCGCGCCCTGGCGGTTGAGGTAGCCGAACCATTCGGGATATTCCCGATCCTTGAAATGCTCCCAGGTATAGTTGTGGAACGTTTCAAACCAACGCAAACAATCCGGATTATCCGTCAAATGATAGCCTTTCAGCAGCGCTATCATCGTTTCTATGTGCACCCACCACAGTTTCTGGTCCCATTCGAGTTGCTGCGGCGGATAGCCTTTGTAATCCAGAAAATAAAACATTCCGCCAAACTCCCTGTCCCAGCCGAAATCAATCGTACGCAAAGTCGTTTCCACCGCAAAATCAATCAGTTTCCGGTCTTGAAAACGGACGCCGATGTCCATCAGAAACCACATCGCCTCGCAGGTATGCCCCGGATTGAGCAAACGCCCTTCAAAACTGTCGGACAAACTGCCGTCCGGCGCCACATTCTCGAAAACCAGCCCCGCCTCCCGGTTGTAAAAATGAGTCGTAATCTCCTTCACCAGCGGATGAAGCAGACTGTCCACTTCTTCCGTCCCGATCACCTCTTCCAGAATCAGCGACAGATTGGAAAGAATCATCGGAAGCGCAAAATTTTTCAACGGTCGCGTTTCCGGTACTGTCTTGCAATATTTTCCCTTCGGATGATCCTTGCGACGGATGATATTTCGATAGGTATCAACCGCTATTTGCCGGTGCATTTCGTCGCCGGTCGCCTTGTACAACTCCCCAAACGCCATGGTCGCAAAACAGTCGGAAAAAATATTATAGGGCTGTACAAGCGGTTTTCCTTCGCGGGTCAGGGAAAAATACCAGTTGAAACTGCCGTCGTGCCCGTATTTCCGCAAAAATTCGCTGCCCACAACCGCAAAATCCAGCCATTCCTGCCGTCGTTCCACATTATTATATAGCATCGAAAACGTCCATACCTGCCGAGCCTGCAACCAGATAAACTTGTCGGTATCGAATACCGAGCCATCGCGGGCAAGACACGTAAAATAGCCGCCATAATCGTTATCCGGCGAATGTTGCAGCCAAAACGGCAGCACATTGTCGAATAACTCGCTCTTATACAATTCTTTTAGCGCTTTTAGATCCATTTTTTATCTTTCAAAATATTAAAATATCGGCAGCAAAAATACAAATAATTTTTTATATTCCAAATAATTTATAAAATATTTTAATAAATAATGGATATTTTTTATAAATACGGAAAATATGCCTTTGGGAAATTTCATTATTCGCCATTGGCGCATGTCAAATCGGAACGGTTAAAATTTGTACACAAGTTAAATCATTTCGCTCTCAAAGGCAAAATATATTTTCTAATTTATCCGGATTAAAAATTTATACGCTTCAATTCGTATACAGGGTTCGCCAGCGAACATCTTTCATCAGGAAGCGTAAACGCTTGATGTCAATCCGGTAACCTGACTGTCAAAGAATCGAAAGCAGGCGGCGTTCACCGTAAAATGGCGTCCTGAAAATCAGATGAAAAAACGTACTTTTGTACATTGCTCCCGCGTCTGTTGCACAACTCCTGAAAGGGGTAAAATCAATAGCGCAGGGCAACGCCCTGTGTTTTGAAACAAATGCCAACACGAGCCCTGACGGGGCGTAATCAATTTGATTTCAGGATTTTATCCTTAATTTGCAGTTGTGCAACAGGCGCTCCTGTTTTAAGGCAGTTTTTTTATGGTTTCGATTTCAATGTTGTAATATTCTTCATAAAATTGATTTTGAGACACTATTACCTCTCCTGTTATTTCAACCTCATCGTCTTCAAAATATTCGTTATTGTTAAAAATTATTTTGTTGCTTGCCCAAATTCCATGAGAATCAATTATTATAACATAATCGTCAGATCCTGTTTCCAACCAAAATACTACTCCCGGAACACAGGGTAAATCAGACGGTGGACAAGGGTTTCCTTTTACAATAATTTTACCGACCAGTGTTTGCTTCCCGAGCGAAACAGGGTATTTTTCTTCCTGCCGATTATCGTGCAACAGAATAAAATCGGGAGAATAATGGATAGAAAACTGTTTGTTTTCATATTATATTTATTCTTTTATTGACAATTCATAAGCAATGAATATAGATTATTTACTGAGAACTTATTTTATCTCAAACTCCGAACCTAATGCTACTTCAAAATCACTGATGATATTAACCTCTCCTGCTGCATCAAGGATAAGTTTGGCTCCATTCTGAACTTTGACGTTTTGAACATTGATGTCGCCACAACTTGTGACGGTTGTGTTAGTTGTTATAATTTGGTTGAAAAGATTGACGTGCATAACTCCTAAAACTGAATATTCAAACTTAACATTAGCAGGAGCCTTTGGATAGTAACCTAAATATGCGCCGGATATACTATATAACTCATAGACATAAGTTCTCAGTGTTACACTGTTTGCAGTGCTTGTTACCACTTCACAAAAACCCTCTCCAAAATTTGGGTTCGCCAAATTGCAGCCGTCAGTACCAATCCCTCTTCCCCATACACTAATAATTTGTGCAAACTGCTCTGGAAATGTGATTGTTTTGCGCACTTCATGTCTCTTTGCGGTATAAATTCCATCTGATAATCCCGAAGCAGAAAGAAATGCCATGGAAGAAAAATTGCTTGTAGAAGAATAAACGGCGCCTCCTGTAGCTGACCATTGTCGCAGCATATTACAACGAACCATTTCCAATGCCCAGCTTGCATTGATACGACCAAAACCGTACGTATTGTTAAAATCGGCACCATTCATGGCTGGTAGTTTATCTGCACTTAGTCGGATGATTTGCTCAATATCATCATTGGAAAGAGTGTTTTTAAATCCTTTCATTAATGAAGCTAAGCCGGACACATGTGGGGTTGCCATCGAAGTGCCGGAAAGGTAATCGTAACCTCCGCCAATGTATGTAGAAAGAATATTCTCCCCGGGAGCCGTAACATCAATATGGTCCCCATGAGCAGAAGAATTACGTATTATATCATTATTATCGGTAGCTCCAACTGATATAACATTTCCAAAACCGGCAGGATAAGCAACCATATCCAGATGTGTAAGTTGATGATTTCCCATAGCGACAACACTTGTTCGATTGGCTTTGTATGCGTATGCAAAAGCATTTCTTACGGTAGAAGAATATCTTCCCGGATTCCCACTGGCATCTCTTAGACTCCAGCTATGGTTGAGCACATAAACATTCGGACTGAAATTTACAGCGGCAATTATAGCATTATAAGTGCCAACATCGTCTGTATTATCAACCCGTCGAGGATGTATATGAGCATCCAGTCCACTCCTGCAATACCGCGAGAGTTGTTAGTACTCGCTGCCGCAATACCTGCAACATGTATCCCATGGCCATCCCATCCCCAACCGACAACACCTCCGGATATTTTAGCACTTAGATCTTCGTGACCGACATCAACGCCGCCATCAATAATGGCAATAATTGAGTTCGGACTACCAGTATAAATATCCCAAGCTGCTTCAGATTGAATGCGCTGCAAAGCCCATTGTTCGCTGTATCTTCCACTGAATGATTCATTAGGGACGATAAGAGACATAGTGGTCCCATTAGCTTCGGCATATAATACTTCAGGTAAACGGTTCAACTCTTCAATCAATTCTTCTCTTGATTTTCCTTCTGAAACTCGAATGCGAAATAGTTTTGTCATATTCGCCTGTGTTAATCTTGTTCCATCTGGCATTATTGTTAAAGTATCGGCTTCCCGGAATGTCGGACTTGCTACTTCCAAGGCTCGCTCGTCAATACCTAATCTTGTTAATGCGGATTTTAATCTCTCCGATTTCACGAATGAACGCATGGTTTCAACACCATTCTCGTATCGGGCTTCGCGTTGTACTCCTTCATTGAAAAATACTAAAATTTCTTTAGAAGGATCACGTTGGGCAAATCCTACATGGACGCTCATCTGTATAATTGTACAAACAATTAAAAAAATCAATTTGTTTTTCATTTTGTCTATGCTTTTAATTATTTATAACCATGTTAAATTCTATTCTCTTTGTTGATATGGGTGTTTTTACAATATGATAGGGTTGAGTTTGCACAGTAGGCGCTATAAAGTTACCGTCGAACGTTGAAATTACTGTTATGACAATTTTATCGGAATATTCAGTAATACATTTAATATAAATAATCCTACCTCCGGTATCGTAAATCTCATCAAAAACGGCTATTATTTGGTACTCGCCAAAATCAATCTCTGTTTCGATGAAACTGTTCGTTTGAGAGTTGCCTATAATTGCTTTTAAATTATCCCATTCTTCTTTGGACTTAATAATGATTTCCTGTTTGGGAATTCCTTCACTTCCTCCTAAACTGCCTTTCCCAATTTCGATAAAGGGTGCAAACTCTTCTTCTCCGCATGAATAAACACATCCAATCAAAAGCAGTAATATTGTGGCATATTTTAAAATATTTGTTTTCATCATCACATCTCTTATTTCGTTAAAATCATCCCATTCACAAAACTTATTGAGAATACAAATAGTATAAAAGTTACTATCTTTTTCATGTTTCATTTCTCCTTTCTTATTTTTTGATAATAATAAAAATATCCATCCATACCGCCATCCCAAAAACACAAAATATTCCCGTCGAGTATGCCTGTCATCATATCTCCAAAGCCAATAACCCACTCCTGACCGGAATCCAAATAATGAGGGAGTCTCATATTTGTCATATTTCTCTTCAACCCCGAAGCAGCATACTGAACTTGAAAACCGCCTCTATAAAATAATGTATCTTCAACAAAGATTTCATAATTTATAGAAGCATCTTCATTTTGACTGTATACTTTTAATGTAGATTTAAACTCGTTTTCAGTGATGTTTCCGAAAAAACCACCATACGTTTTTATCCAACTCCACTCGCCTTTTAAACTATCCACAATGCAATGACAGGGCTGATTTTCATTCGAATACATGGAATCACTGTTATTACTGCAGCCGGTAAAAACCAATAACAACGCCGGTAAAATGAAAAATAATCTATATGTTTTCATCACCCGTCTCCTTATTTCGTCAAAATCATCCGTTTCGTATCCACTTCCTGTCCATCTGCAATCAGTGCATAGAGATACATGCCGGCAGCCAGTTCCGAACCGTCAATCACCTGCAATCCTTCGCCGCGCTGCGTAATCCGGAATTGTTTGATTTGCGCTCCCTGCAAATTATAGATGTACAGGTAAACCGTTTTTACATCCTGCGGCAGGTAATATCTTATTTGCGTGGATTGATTGAACGGATTCGGCGCATTCTGGTACAGTTTACATTGAGCCGTCGCGGGATTATCCGTTCCGGTTGTTCCCGTTCCGTCCGGAGAAGAGGAGCGCAGTGAAACGCTGTTTGCTTTCAATTCATTGATTTGCTGCTGCAACTGCTCGTTTTGCGCACTCAGTTCCTGCACGGCTTTCACCAGGGGAACGACAAATTCCGCATAACTCAAACTGTAGATACCGCTTTCGTCCACATTCACACCGCTGAAATCGTAGCCAACGCTTTTTGCCGTTTTTTCCACGTCCTGTGCTACAAAACCCGTCTGCACCTGTTCCTGTTTGGTCTGTTTAGCCTTTTCGTTCTTTTCCTTCAAATCCCGGGGCATATCCTTTTCAAGTTCCTCCTTTTTGGCTTTGTCAATTCCCAGCAAACTGTCCATTGCGTCCAAGTCCAGATTGTAGGTAACGGGCTGCAAAAGATTGATAAAGTCAAGTCCCGGCACATCCGCCCGGATGTTTTTCTTTGCCCGTCCGTCGGAGATGTTGCTCCAGTTGGCATAACCGCCAATGCTCGTTACGAGGTTGTTGCCAATTCTTACCTGATCGCTGGCGGTGGCATAGGCTGCATAGCCGATAGAGGTAGTATTTGTCAGATTGTTGGGGCTATTAACGCCTGCACCATAACCGATAGCGGTATTAAGGCTCCCTACTGTATTGTTGTAAAGCGCACTCGTGCCCATGGCGGTATTGTAGCTGCCGGTCGTATTGGGATTCATTGCATTATTACCGCTGGCGGTATTGTAACTGCCGGTTGTGTTTTGGTAAAGCGCACAAACGCCGGTGGCGGTGTTGCCCGTTCCGGACGTATTGAAATAAAGCGCATTGCTGCCCATGGCGGAATTATAGTTCCCGGTATTGGAGTAAAGCGCGCTGCTGCCAATAGCGGTATTATAAGTCCCTGACGACATATTCTGCAAAGACTGATAACCGAAAGACACATTGCCTTGTGCATGATTTCCCGTAGAACCCGATAAATAGCCGTTTATCTTGAAAACAACGGGAAAGTTGCCGGTTGTACCCAAGACATTGGAAGATGAACTTTCGAGATATAAACTCCTGGAAACATAAGTGTCTCCCGAGGAATTAACCTTAATCTGTGCCGATAACTGTGCTAAACAGGCAACAAAAACGAATGTAAAAATAATTTTTTTCATGTCCAGACATTTTAAATGTTAATAAATTGCTACAAATTTACAACATTTTTTTCATAAAACAAAAAAATACGATTTTTTCATGAAATTTCCTGGCTGTTACGTATATAAAATTAAAAAAAACAACAATTAATTAACAGATTATCTGATATTTGATGAAATATGTTTTACGGCATGTTTTGAAAAAAGTTATAAAACCAAGTGGAAAAATGTACCTTTATATTAACACAATAATACTGCATGAGAGATTTTCGGACAAAAATAGAGATTCCCGTTTCGGAATGCGGAATGGAATATCGGCATAACATTTTGCTGACGGGTTTCCGTTTTTAGGGCAGTTTTTTTATGGTTTCGATTTCAATACCATAAAATTCTTCAGAAGGTGGATTTCGCATTACGGTTACCTCGCCGGTTATTTCAATATCTCCTTCATAATCAAGGAAATATTCGAC
>JAITMT010000302.1 GCA_031277235.1 Tannerella sp. | reverse complement strand
GGAAATTTTTTTTAATTGGAAAAAGTGTTACCTTTGCACGGAAAAATTATTAAAAATTAACAAAAATTATGGACTTTATATTATTGATAGCCGTAGTAATTACGGGATTAACGCTGGTTGCAGCTGCGATGTTGATTGTGAAGTTGATTTCACCGCGCACGTACAACCCGCAAAAAGTGGAGGCTTACGAGTGCGGTATTCCTACGCGCGGAAAGTCGTGGATGCAATTCAAAGTGGGGTATTACCTCTATGCGATACTGTTTCTGATGTTTGATGTGGAAACGGTCTTCTTATTTCCCTGGGCGGCAACGGTTAAGGAACTGGGCGTTACCGGATTGATGGGAGTGATTGTCTTTTTAGTTATTTTAGTTCTTGGATTGGCGTATGCCTGGAAGAAAGGAGCGTTGGAGTGGGTCTATGAAGAAGCCTAAGATAAAATCAATGAAATACGAGGATTTCAAGGATAATGAAACCCTCGAAGCCATGGTGATGGAACTGAACGCCAACGGCGTCAATGTCCTCACGGGCGCTTTGGACGATGCAATTAACTGGGGAAGAAGCAATTCGCTGTGGCCCCTCACGTTTGCAACAAGTTGTTGCGGCATCGAATACATGGCGGTAGGAGCGGCACGCCACGACTTTGCCCGTTTCGGATTTGAAGTAACGCGCGCCTCGCCCCGTCAGGCGGATTTCATCATGGTAGCGGGAACGATCACGGACAAGATGGCGCCCGTGTTGAGACGTCTGTACGATCAAATGCCTGATCCAAAGTATGTTATCGCCATCGGAGCCTGCACCATTACGGGCGGTCCGTTCAAGAAATCGTATCACGTTGTGAACGGAATCGAACAGATATTGCCGGTAGATGTCTATGTGCCGGGCTGTCCGCCACGTCCCGAAGCGATGCTTTACGGAATCATGCAGTTGCAGCGCAAGGTGCAGATGGAAAAATTCATCGGCGGCGTGAATAAACATTTGAGTGATAAGGAGTATAACAGGCTGATGAACAGCGAAGGATAAAAAAAGAGAGCCTCATCCTCCTGCCCGTCTCCCCTTGGAGAAGGACGGAGAAAAGAAGATATTAAAAAATATGGACATTAAAGAAAAAATTTTAACGAATTTTCCGAAGGCGCAATTTGCGGAAAGCGGCGACCTCACTGTAACAATCGAACCCGAATCTCTGCGTGATTTAGCCGTTCAACTGAAAAACGAAGACGGGTTTGATTTTCTCCGCAGCCTTACGGGTTGCGACTGGGGTGAAGCCGGACTGGGCGTCGTATATCACCTGGAAGCGACAGCCACAGGCAATCATCTGGTAGTCAGGACAGCAACGACTGACCGCGAAAATCCCGAATTGCCGACCGTCTGCGATATCTGGAAAGCCGCCGAATTTAACGAACGCGAAGTGTTCGATTATTTCGGCGTTATTTTTATCGGGCATCCCGACATGCGCCGGTTGTTTCTGCGCGACGATTTCAACGGCTATCCGCTGCGCAAGGATTTTGACGAAAGCGAGGAACTCAACCCCGTGCCGACGACCAATGAGGTGATTGACGATACGACCTCCGTGTATGAAAAGGACAGCGAAGGGCGCACGTTGAAAAAAATCAGAACGTTGTTTGAAGACGACGAATATGTCATCAATATCGGTCCGCAACATCCTTCCACGCACGGCGTCCTGCGATTCCGCGTATCGCTGGAGGGCGAGATTATCAAGAAGTTGGACGTGCATTGCGGCTATATTCATCGCAGCATCGAAAAAATATCCGAAAGTCTGACCTATCCGCAAACGCTGGCGCTGACCGATCGCCTTGATTATCTGGCAGCCATGCACAATCGCCATGCGCTTTGCATGTGCATTGAAAAAGCGGCGGGCATCGAAATTTCGGAGCGCGTACAATATATACGTACGATCATGGACGAACTGCAACGTATTGATTCCCACCTGCTTTACTTCGGAACGCTCTGTATGGATTTGGGAGCGACGACGGCATTTTTCTACGGTTTTCGCGACCGCGAGAAGATTCTGGATATTTTCGAGGCAACAGCCGGAGGTCGCCTGATCATGAACTACAACACGATAGGCGGCGTGCAGGCAGATTTGCATCCCGATTTTGTGAAGGATGTGAAGGCTTTTACCAAGTACATGCGTCCGCAACTCAAGGAATATCACGACATTTTCACCGGCAACATCATTACGCAGGAGCGAATGAAGGGCATCGGCATACTGAGCCGCGAAGACGCCATTGCGTATGGCACGACAGGCGGCACGGGTCGCGCGTCGGGCTGGGCTTGCGACGTGCGCAAACGTATCCCCTACGCGATGTACGACAAGGTGGATTTCAAGGAGATAACCTTTACCGAAGGCGATTGTTTTGCGCGTTACATGGTGCGTATGGACGAAATCGTGGAAAGTTTGAACATTATCGAGCAGTTGATTGACAACATTCCCGAAGGTCCATATCAGACCAAGACAAAAGCGATTATAAAATTGCCCGAAGGCGCGTATTATCAGGTAGTTGAAGGCAGCCGCGGCGAATTTGGCGCTTACATCGAAAGCCGTGGAGACAAGTTTCCTTACCGCGTGAAATACCGCAGTACGGGATTTCCGCTCGTTTCGGCGATCGAGTCCATTACAAGGGAAGCGAAAATTGCGGACTTAATCGCGATTGGCGCTACGCTGGATTATATTGTGCCGGATATTGACCGTTAGAATTTGAAGATTCGAAGATTTGAAGTTCAAGGTTCAAAGTTCAAGGTTCAAGGTTCAAAGATTCGAGAAGTTAATTTTCAAATTCTCAAATTTTCAAATAAAATAATTTAAAATATATGTTTGATTTTAGTATAGTTACAAATTGGATACACGGGACGCTGACGTCGGTGATGCCGCTCGGATGGGCGATCGTGGTTGAATGCGTGCTGGTTGGTATCGGCATATTAGCGGGGTACTCGTTGCTTGCCATGGCAATGATTTTTATGGAACGCAAGGTCTGCGCGGCTTTTCAATGCCGTTTGGGACCTGTCCGGGTTGGTCCCTGGGGATTGTTGCAATTGATTGCCGATGTTTTCAAGATGCTGATCAAGGAAATCATCGTGATCCGCTATTCCGACAAGTTTTTGTACAATCTGGCGCCCTATCTGGTGATTTTGGGTTCGGTGCTGGCTTTTGCCTGCATCCCCATCAATAAAGGTATGGAAGTGCTGGATTTCAATGTCGGCGTGTTCTTTTTCCTGGCGGTATCGTCCATCGGCGTCGTCGGGATTTTGCTGGCGGGATGGAGCAGTAACAACAAATATTCGCTCATCGGCGCGATGCGAAGCGGCGCGCAGATGATCAGTTACGAACTGTCGGTAGGCATTTCCATTTTGACGATGGTGGTGCTGACCGGAACGATGCAGTTCAGCGAAATAGTTGCCAATCAGGCAGATGGATGGTTTATTTTCAAGGGACATCTTCCCGCCTGGATTGCGTTTATCGTGTATCTGATTGCGGGAAATGCGGAAGTGAACCGCGGTCCGTTCGACTTGCCCGAAGCCGAATCCGAATTGACAGCCGGCTATCACACCGAATATTCGGGCATGCACTTCGGATTTTTCTATCTGGCGGAGTTCATGAACCTGTTCATCGTGGCTTCGATTGCGGCGACGATTTTCCTGGGCGGCTGGATGCCGTTGCATATTCCCGGCTGGGGAGGTTTCAATCATGTCATGGATTATATTCCCGGCTTCGTGTGGTTTTTCGCAAAGGCGTTTTTCATCGTGTGGATACTGATGTGGATCAAATGGACATTCCCGCGTTTGCGTATTGACCAGATACTCAATCTTGAATGGAAATATTTAGTGCCGATAGGACTTGTAAACATCCTGTTGATGGCGGTTTGCGTGGTCATGGGATGGCATTTTTAATAAGGAGGAATTAAGAAATGGAAAAGGAAAAATATAGTTATGTAGGCGGGATTGCTCACGGAATCAAGACGTTGACTACCGGATTGAATGTAACTCTCAAGGAGTTTTTCACCAAAAAGACAACGCAGGAATATCCCGAAAACCGGGCAACGCTCCAAATATCAGACCGTTTCAGAGGCACGCTTGTCATGCCGCACGACGAAAACGGTAACAATAAATGTATTTCGTGTTTGCTGTGCGAAATGAATTGTCCGAATGACACGTTACACCTTGAAATAGAAACCGTTACGGACGAAGCGGGCAAAAAGAGAAAGATACTGCGCAACTATCAGTTTGATTTGGGGTCGTGTCTGTTCTGCCAACTGTGCGTAAACGTCTGTCCGACAGATGCGATCTGCTTTGAGAACGAGTTTGAAAACGCGGTATTCGACAAGACGAAACTGGTACAGAAATTGAATTTTAACAAAGATTGAGATATGGATGTAAGTTTAATAGTATTTCTCGTACTTGCGGCGTTTATGATCGTAAGTTCCGTATTGGCGGTTACGACGGCAAGGATATTGCGTTCGGCAACCTATTTGCTGTTCGTTCTGTTCGGTACGGCAGGCATTTATTTCATGTTGCACTATACGTTTCTGGGAGCAGTGCAATTGCTGGTTTATGCGGGTGGCATCACCATTCTGTACGTGTTTTCGATCTTGCTGACGTCGAGTCAGGACGAGCGGGTAGAGAAATTGAAAAACTCGAAAATGATTCCGGGATTGCTCACGGCGCTCGCGGGACTGGGCATCGGCCTGTTTCTGATATTGAAAAACAAGTTTCTTCCGGTGGCAAGTTTCGAGGAAGGCGAAATTCCGATGTCTATCGTGGGACAGACATTGATGGGAGCAGGCAAACATCAGTATGTGTTGCCTTTTGAGGTGATAAGCGTTTTGCTGCTGGCTTGTATCGTCGGCGGGCTGTTGATTGCAAGAAAAAGATAAAAAAGATAAGGATTATGATACGGATGGAATATTACTTGATAGTTTCGACTATTATGTTGTTTGCAGGAGTTTACGGATTTTTTACCCGCAAAAACCTGCTGGCGATGTTGATTTCGGTGGAACTGATGCTCAATGCGGTGGACATTAATTTTGCGGTTTTCAACCGCTATTTGTTCGGCGGACAACTTGAAGGCTTTTTCTTCACCCTGTTTGCCATCGGGATTGCGGCTGCCGAAACAGCGGTTGCCATTGCAATCATCATCAACATTTACAGGAATCTGCGCGATATTCAGGTTAAAAATATGAACGAACTGAAGAATTGATTATGGAATATACATTAATAATACTATTACTGCCTTTCTTCTCGTTTCTGCTGCTCGGCTTGGCGGGCAACAAGATGAAACCCGGCGTTGCGGGACTGATTGGAACGGCTTCGTTGGCGGTTATTACGGTATTGTCGTACATGACTGCCATTCAATATTTTGGCGGCGGTCGCAATGCCGAAGGCATTTTCCCGACGCTGATACCGTTTGATTTCACGTGGCTGCCGTTCACCGAGACGCTGAATATCGGGATGGGAATTTTGCTCGACCCGATTTCGGTGATGATGCTCGTGGTCATTTCGACGGTTTCGCTGATGGTGCACATCTATTCGCTCGGCTACATGAAGGGCGAAAAGGGATTTCAGCGCTATTTCGCTTTCCTGTCGCTCTTTACGATGTCCATGATCGGGCTGGTGGTTGCCACGAATATTTTCCAGATGTACGTTTTCTGGGAATTGGTCGGCGTTTCCAGTTATTTGCTGATCGGATTCTACTATCAGAAACCCGAAGCGGTGGCGGCGTCCAAAAAGGCGTTTATCGTTACGCGCTTCGCCGATTTGGGATTCCTGATTGGCATTTTGATTTACGGATTTTATGCGGGTACGTTTGCCTTTACGCCCGACGCAAAAGTTTTGGTCGCTGCCGGAATGATGATTCCGCTGGCGCTGGGACTGATGTTTATCGGCGGTGCGGGCAAGAGCGCGATGTTCCCGTTGCATATATGGCTTCCTGACGCGATGGAAGGTCCGACGCCCGTCAGCGCGTTGATTCACGCGGCTACGATGGTCGTAGCGGGCGTTTTTCTCGTGGCGCGCATGTTTCCGCTGTTTATCGTCTATGCGCCTGACGTCTTGCATATTACCGCTTATGTCGGCGCTTTCACCGCGCTGCTTGCGGCGGTCATAGCCTGCGTACAGACGGATATCAAGCGGGTTTTGGCGTTTTCGACCATTTCGCAGATCGGTTTTATGATTGTGGCGCTGGGCGTGAGTACGTCCTTGGATTCGCATCACGGCGGTCTCGGTTACATGGCTTCCATGTTCCACCTCTTTACGCACGCGATGTTCAAGGCGTTGTTGTTCCTGGGCGCCGGCGCGATTATCCACGCCGTTCATTCCAACGAAATGAAGGATATGGGCGGACTGTGGAAATACATGCCGATTACGCATATCACGTTTCTGGTTGCCTGTCTGGCGATTGCGGGTATTCCGCTGTTCAGCGGTTTCTGGTCGAAAGACGAGATTTTGACGGCAAGTTTCGAGTTCAGCCCCGTTATGGGTATTTTGATGACGCTGATTGCCGGTTTGACGGCGTTCTACATGTTCCGCCTGTTCTACAATATCTTTTGGAGCCGGAAATATGAAGTACATGCCACTGTCGGCGGCGAACACGGACATCACGGAAAGCCGCACGAAGCGCCCCTGACCATGACGATTCCGCTGATATTTCTGGCGGTCGTAACTTTACTGGCAGGATGGATTGATTTCGGACAGTTTGTCAGCAGCGACGGTCTGGCGTACCATATTCATTTGAACTGGGCGGTTGCAGGCGCCAGCATTGCGATTGCCGTGATTGGCATTCTGATTGCCAGAATCATGTATCGAAAAGGAGATCAAAAGGTTGCGAATACGCTCTCGACTACTTTCGGCGGATTTTACCGGGCTGCGTTCAGGCGTTTTTACATAGACGAAGTGTATCAGTTTGTTACACACAAGATTATATTCAGATATATCTCGGTTCCCCTGGCATGGTTTGATCGCCACGTGGTGGACGGATTTATGAATTCGCTGGCTTGGACGTCGAACACGACGAGCGAAAAAATTCGCGGTTTTCAGAGCGGCTCGATTCAGTCCTATACGATGATATTCCTGGGCGGCGCCTTGCTGTTGGTTGTTTTACTGTTATTATTGATTTAAAAAAGAACAAGATATGATTAGATTATCCATATTTGTAGCCATTCCCCTATTGATGATGTTGGGATTGTGGGCTGCCCGCAATATGAAACAAATACGCGCCGTGATGGTAACGGGAGCGAGTTTGCTGCTCGCACATGCCATCTATATCGTTTTTGCCTATCTGAGCGAACGCGCGGCAGGCAACACGGCTGAAATGCTGTTTACCGCCAGCCATGTGTGGTACGAATCGCTGAATATCCACTATGCCGTAGGCGTGGACGGGATTTCGGTGGTGATGTTGCTGCTGTCGGCAATCATCGTGTTTACGGGCGTTTTCGCTTCCTGGCGCATGAATCCGCTGCCGAAGGAATTTTTCCTCTGGTTTTGCCTGCTCAGTTCGGGCGTTTTCGGATTTTTCATTTCGGTGGATTTGTTCACGATGTTCCTGTTTTATGAAGTGGCGCTGATACCGATGTACTTGTTGATCGGCGTTTGGGGCAGCGGCAGGAAGGAATATTCGGCGATGAAACTGACGCTGATGCTGATGGGCGGCTCGGCTTTCATCCTGATGGGAATCCTCGGCATTTATTTTGGAGCAGGCGCTACGTCCATGAATTTGATGGATTTGGCAAAGTTAAGTATTCCGGTTGAATTGCAGCGCATTTTCTTCCCGATGACGTTTGTCGGGTTTGGCGTGCTGGGCGCGTTGTTCCCGTTCCATACGTGGAGTCCCGACGGTCACGCTTCCGCGCCGACAGCCGTTTCCATGCTGCACGCGGGCGTTCTGATGAAACTGGGCGGTTACGGCTGTTTCCGCGTAGCCATGTACCTGATGCCCGAAGCGGCGCACGAACAGGCTTGGATATTTCTGGTACTTACGGCTACGGGCGTCGTTTACGGTGCGTTTGCGGCTATCGTGCAGAAAGATTTAAAATATATCAACGCTTACTCTTCGGTTTCGCATTGCAGTCTGGTGCTGTTCGCGATTTTGATGATGACGAAGACTTCGAGCACCGGCGCTATCCTGCAAATGTTGTCGCACGGCTTGATGACGGCGCTTTTCTTTGCGCTGATCGGCATGATTTACGGACGGACGCACACGCGCGACATTCGCGAAATGGGTGGCTTGATGAAGGTGATGCCTTTCCTCGCGGTGGCTTATGTGATTGCGGGGTTGGCGAATCTGGGACTACCCGGATTGAGCGGATTTATTGCCGAAATGACGATTTTCGTGGGCGCGTTTGAAGTGAACGATGTTTTCCACCGGACTTTGACGATAATCGCCACAACATCAATCGTTATCACGGCAGTTTACATTCTGCGCCTCGTGGGAAAAATGTTGTACGGCAAAGTGCAGGACGAACATCACCTGAACCTGCCCGACGCTACCTGGGATGAGCGCGTGGCTGTGATCGGTCTCGTCCTTCCGATAGCCGGATTGGGACTTTTCCCGCTGATATTCAGCAATATTATTCAGCACAGTGTAATTCCTGTCATTGCGCAATTAGTCACTCATTATTAACATTCAGTTCTTAAACTTATAACTTAAAAAGATGGATTACAGTCAATTTTTAAATATGCGTCCCGAACTGTCCCTGACGGCGGTGATTCTCATTCTGTTTCTCTACGATTTGTTTGCGGGCGAGAAGGGACGAAAATGGTTTCATGCCGTCAGCAGCATCCTTTTGCTGGCGCATGTCGTCATCAATATTCTACCTTCCGGGGATGCGGTCGAGGCTTTCGGCGGCATGTATTATTCAACGCCGATGATGAATCTGGTGAAAACGGTTTTATCATTTGGAGCCTTAATCGTTGTTTTACAGGCAAATACGTGGCTGAAACGCCCGGATACCGAATACAAGAAAGGCGAGTTTTACGTGCTGACGTTTTCGACTCTGCTCGGCATGTTTTTCATGATTAGTTCGGGCAATTTCCTGATGTTTGTGATAGGGCTGGAACTGGCGTCCATTCCGATGGCTTGCCTCGTGGCTTTCGACAAATACAAGCAGCATTCGGCGGAAGCAGGCGCGAAATATATCCTGAACGCGATGTTTTCGTCGGCATTGATGATGTTCGGCATTTCGTTTATTTACGGCACTTGCGGATCGCTGTATTTCAGCGATGTGGTGGCAGGTCTTGCGGCGGTTACGCCGCTGCAAATCATGGCGATGGTGTTTTTCTTCTCGGGGCTGGCATTCAAGATCTCGCTCGTTCCGTTCCATTTATGGACGCCGGACGTTTATCAGGGCGCCCCGACGGTTGTAACAGGTTATTTATCTGTTGTTTCCAAAGGCGCCGCCGCTTTCACGCTGCTGTTGATTTTCGTGAAAGTGTTTGCGCCGATGATTACGGTTTGGCAGGAGATGCTGAACTGGATAATTATTGTAACGATCACGTTGGCAAATCTTTTCGCACTCCGTCAAAAGAATGTGAAGCGTTTTCTGGCGTTCAGCAGTATTTCGCAGGCGGGCTACCTGATGTTGGGCGTCGTGAGCGCCGACTCGCTGGGAATGACGGCTTTGGTGTATTATATTCTGGTTTATCTCGTTGCCAACCTTGCCATTTTCGGCATCGTTTCCATCGTGGAGCAGAAATCGGACGGAAAGGTGAATATCGCTGATTATAACGGCTTCTACAAGACCAATCCGAAATTGGCGCTGATTATGACGCTGTCGCTGTTTTCGCTGGCTGGCATACCGCCGTTTGCGGGATTTATGAGTAAATTCTTTATCTTCCGGGCGGCTTTCGGGGCTGGATTTATATGGGTGGTTCTCGTCGCGTTAATCAATACGATTATTTCCCTGTATTATTATTTATTGATTGTCAGGGCAATGTATATCAATCCCAACGACGCGCCGGTACCCGCGTTCAAAAGCGACGCTTATACGCGCATCAGTTTAATAGTCTGTCTGGCAGGCATTTTGCTGATTGGAATTGCAAGTTGTGTTTATGACGGAATCTTTTTGCTGAGTAATTAGTTAGGGATTAAGGATATGGACGACAATCATTTTCCGGGAAAATGTAATGACGGAATCTGATACAGAAGTCGGAGCGGCTTTTATTTTGTGAAAAATGAAAGCATAGGATGGTCTGTAATTGCGATTTTGTTGATATTGATTGAGGAGATTGGGATGTTTTTAGAAAGAAACTTTTCGTTTAGA
Source organism: Tannerella sp. (assembly GCA_031277235.1). GTDB lineage: Bacteria > Bacteroidota > Bacteroidia > Bacteroidales > Tannerellaceae > Tannerella. Next base: position 1,398 of record JAITMT010000302.1, on the reverse strand, counting down.
CTGAGATGAAACATTTTTTTGTTTTTATTTTTTCACTTTCGATATGCAGTTTTGTTGAAGGTCAAACAATCGAAGGAGAGAAGCCGTTCAGAATCGCAGGAACGATTGATGATACGACTGTTGATACTGTTTTTTTCAGGTATTACAGATGTGAAAAAGACAATAGTTTGATCAAGGACACCATTCCGGTAACAAATGGAGTTTTTACAATCGAAGGCGTCACTTTCCCGCATACAAATGCCTTTTTGTCTTTCAAAGAAAAGGAAATTAATTTTTTATATGACCCGGGAGAAATGCAATTGAATTTGAAAATGGATTCTTTGGAAAATTTTGTCTTAGAAGGTTCTCAAACCCAGGCAGACCGAAAGGTGTTGGAAGCTCAAACGAAACCTTTGGAAGGTTATTTATCGGAAATTAAGAAACAACTATCTTCAGAACAAAGCGAAGAAAATAGAAATCTTCTAACCCTCAAAAAGGATTCCATTGATGATTTAATAGAAAATATCCGGATTCATTTTATCACTTCCCATCCGGATTCTTATTATTCCCTTGATATGTTTTTTTGGTTATTGTACAATAAAAAACAGAGTGCGGATATGCTGATGGAACTTTTCGCCGGGCTTTCTGAAAATGTGAGGAAAAGTTGCCCCGGTAAGGAGATATACAGTTATATATCCCAAAGAAAAAAACCGAAAATGACCAATGTATCGTCTCTTGAGGCTTTTAATAAGGAAGAAACTTTGGTGAGACTGTCGGATTTTGAAGGAAAATATATATTGATTGACTTTTGGGCTTCCTGGTGTATTCCCTGTATCAAAGGATTTCCCCATTTAAAAGAACTGTATGCTAAATATAAAGACAAAGGCTTTACCGTGATCAGTATTTCCATTGATAACGAGAAAGATGAGCAGAAATGGTTGGATGCAATAGAGGCGCACGACATTACGGAATGGATTCATATACTGTCTTGTAAAAATAAGGGAGAGAATAATATTTGTGATTTATATCTGCCCGGACCGGCAGGTTCCGGCGGAATTCCTCATCAGATTTTGATTGATGAATCAGGGAATATTATAAAACGTTGGAGTGGCTTCAGCGATGAAACAGCCAAAGAACAGGATGATATGTTTGAGCGTTTTTTTGAAAATAAAGAATAAATCCTTCACACGATGTGCATGTGTCTGTGTCTGTTGCCCAAACCCTGAAAAAAGCGTAAACTCTTTGATTTCAGGGTTTCAGTCTTAATTGGCAGTTGTGCAACAGGCGCTCCCGTTTTTAAGGCAGTTTTTTTATGGTTTCGATTTCAATACCATAAAATTCTTCAGAAGGTGGATTTCGCATTACGGTTACCTCGCCGGTTATTTCAATATCTCCTTCATAATCAAGGAAATATTCGAC
>JAITMT010000230.1 GCA_031277235.1 Tannerella sp. | reverse complement strand
TACAATTGGGAAAATAATCGCGGACTTTATACCACTGCCCGCGGGTTCGTAAACGACGTGCTCGGCAACGAAAACATGAACGCCGGCGACCCGGCAAAACGGGATATCTACAACGACGGCTATTACGTAAGCCGTTTGTTGTCGTATTACGGACGCCTCAACTACGTCCTGCGCGACAAATATCTGTTTACTTTCACCATGCGCGCCGACGGTTCCACCAAATTCGGAAACAACAACAAATGGGGCTATTTCCCTTCGGGCGCCGTCAGTTGGAAGATGCACAACGAGCCGTGGCTGAATCAAATCGCCTGGCTCAGCGAATTGAAACTGCGAGCCAGTTACGGTCAGTCCGGCAATCAGGGCATCAACAGTTATCAAACGCTGGACCGCTACGGGATGGAAAAATTCTGGAACGACGGGCAATGGAAAACCGTTATCGGTCCCGGATACGAGGTCGGACGCACCGGCGCCGATAATCGCTATATGGTATGGGGAGGAATTAAAAATCCCGATTTGAAATGGGAAACAACCACCCAAACCGATATCGGAATAGACGCCGCCTTTTTGAAAAATCGCCTGCGATTGACCGTGGACGCCTACTACAAACAGACGACCAATTTGTTGCGGGAAAAATATCTGACACTTTCGTCGAGTTACGACAAAATGTGGGTCAATGAAGGCGAAGTTCTGAACAAGGGTTTTGAAATCAGCGTTGAAGGCGACGCAATCGCCACGAAAGACTGGGGACTTACGACAGGGATTATATTTTCCCTGAACCGCAACAAGGTAACCGACTTGGGCGACCCTGTTTCAAGCGGTCTTTCGATGGATTATCTCACAGGAATGTATTACGAAATAACGGGACCCGCCATTTCAATGTTTAACCAGAATGCAAGTATCTACGGCATCGGGCAGCCGATGAATGTATTTTACGGCTACCTGACCGACGGTATCATTCAGCGGGACGAAGACCCCGGATTTATTGATCCCGACGGCTTGCGCGACCGTCCGGGCGAACTGAAATACGTGGATTTGACAGGCGATTATACCATCACGCCGGACGACCGCACGATAATCGGCGATCCGAATCCCGAATTTACGGGAAGTTTCAACGCTTCCGCCCGGTGGAAAAATCTTGATATGGCAATTACGCTCTACGGCGTATATGGCAACGATGTTTTATACAACAACTACACCTTCAGTCCGCGCATCAAGGCGCGTCGGTGGACGCCCGACAATCCGACCAACGATTATCCGCGTCTGAACAACAACCGTCAATACCTGCTTTCGAGTTATTTTGTGATGGACGGCTCGTATTTGCGGATACAAAACGTAAATATCGGATATGTATTCAACATTGACAGGTTGCTTAAAAGCGTGAGGCTGTTCGCGAACATTGATAATTTATTTACCTTTACGCGCTTCAACGGTTATGACCCTGAAGTCGGCTTGGACGGTATCTACTGGGGAGGATATCCGAAATTCAGGAAATATACGGTTGGAATTGACATTAAATTTTAAACGGAAAAGATGATGAAAACATATAAATTGACACAAAAACTACTTACAGTTATTCTTGCTATCGGCATGGCAGGATGCTCGCTGGAAGAAAAGCCCTACGGCTTCTATTCGAGCGACAATTTTTATAAAACCGAAGCAGACGCCGAATCGGGACTGATGTATGCCTACAACGCATTGAACTACCTGGAATACCTGCGTGGAATCTGGTATGTCGGCGATATTCCGACGGAAACGATGTATCCCAAACCCAGCGAGCCGGGCGATATCCACTCGTTGCAAAGTTGGACGGTGAACTCCAATACCGAACTGACCTGGTACTACTTCAAATACTGTTTCATCGGCATCAACCGAACCAATACGGTGATTGACCGCGTGGAAACAGCCCCTCTCTCCGAAGCGGTGAAAAACAAAGTAACCGGCGAAGCCTATTTTCTCCGGGCATGGAATTATTTTAATTTGGTACGCACTTTCGGGCTGGTACCTGTGAGTACGGCTTCCATCACTTCGGTCGAGCAAACTACGCCGCCGATGGCAAACAGCATCGAAGAAATCTATAATCTTGTCATCGCCGATTTGCGCAAGGCGGAATCCCTGCTTGAGGTAAACAAAGTGTTCGGGCGTACCGACAAAGTTGCGGCACAGGCAATGCTGGCAAAAGTCTATCTGAATATCGCTTCGGGTAAGGAACACAACGCCGCAGCCTTTCGGGATATGACGTACAACGTGCAGCAAATGTACGACAGTGCGGCTTACTATGCCCGAAAAGTGGTCAACGATTACAATACATCGTATTATTTTGACCCTGATATCCGCCATATCTTCGACGTCTATGCCCCCGAAGGACCGGAACATATTTTTATCATGGCTATAGATCGCAGCGGCACTTACGAAGGGCAATATTCCAAAATTCCCCTGCAATTTTTGCCCGATAACGGAGGCGCCGATATTTACATCAAGTTCAGCGATGCCTCTCTGCTCAAAGGCAACGGCAACGGTTGGGGCGTTTTCCGTATCGAAGAAAGTTTTGTCAATCGCTTTTTACCCATTGATAAAAGACGCATTGAACTTATTCACAATAAGATATACAATTCGCAAGGCAACGAAATCAGACCGGCTACCGACATCGGTTATTTCTCGGCTAAATACGTGGATCCCGAATTTAACGGACAGTGGACAAGCGCCCGACCGTTTTTGATACGGTATTCGGACATTGCCCTGGTGCTGGCGGAAGCCGTAGGACCTACCGCCGAAGGATATGCCGCCGTAAATTCCATTCGCCGCAGGGCGGGCGTCCCCGATATTACTCCCGGCTTGGACGTCGCCGTTTTTCGGGAACGGGTGATTGAGGAACGGGCGCTGGAACTGGCTTTTGAAGGAGACCGGCTGTTCGATCTGCGCCGCACGGCAAGTGTTACCAAAACTGCCGGCGCCCATGCCGACAGGCTTTCGGAAGACGAAGCCGCCTTCTATCCCATTCCGCAGCGCGAAATAGATTTGAATCCGAATGTTAATTAATTGACAATTGATAATTATGAACAAGATATTGAAAATAATTGCGATGATTGGAGCGCCCGTATTGCTTTTGGGGGCTTGCACCAAAAATATAGACAGAGAGATAGCGAGCAACGAATGTTCGCTTTTAGACCTTAAAATTACCGGTCAAATGGGAACTATCGTAATAGACCGTTACGAAGATGACGCCGCCGCCACGGTGTACATCCTGCAACGCGGCGATTATCCCTACGGTCAGGTGGCAGTCGAAGGCATAGTTGTTTCGTCGGGCGCCACGGCAAGCGTGCAATCGGGCGGCACCCTGGATTTTCAGAATCCCGAACGGCGTGCCAAAATTACCGTTACGGCTGAGTCGGGAAAATCGCTCGACTGGTGGATTTCGCTGGAACCTTACGATGCTTTCTACGTGGGGACCTGGAAAATAGATGATATCAAGATACATTGCGACCAGCGAATCAGCAATAGCGGCGACGGATCATGGGACACCCAGATAAGCGGAAATGAATTTGGCGCCGCCACCGAAGAATACGACAACCGCATTATCGTTACCCTCGATGACGAGATGAACGGCAACAACCTTACCGGTACCATTATCAACGATGCGGGTGCCGACGGCAAATGGAGCAATTTCCGTATCGTAATCGGTTTTTATTCGCCCGACAACTATTTGGACATGAACCCGCGTTTGCGTTACCTGTTGCCGCCGGGACAATCCCAATGGTCGCTCAATCTCACCACCAACGAGATGAAAATTACGCAAAACAACATTACTTCCACCATGAAATTCCGTGTAAATACGTGGGGCGGTTGGGATTTTGTCTTCCCCTTGCCCGATGCTACCGGGGAACCGTGGACGAACAATGAATTTAGCAATATGTGGCGCAGTTCCACCGAACTTTTTTATTCGGTAACAAAAATAAGTAATTAACCATGAAAAAAATGATATTATACATCCTTGCAACAATTCTTGCCCTGGGCGGCGGAACGCAGTGTTCCGATGATTCTCAAACGACAATAAACAAACCTCCCGTAGAAAAACCGCCTATTGCGCTTGCGGACGGCAACGCTACCGCAAAAACGAAAGCCCTGTATAACAATTTGTTTACAATTACCGAAAAAGGGACGATGTTCGGACAGCAAATACCGACCCTGTACGGACTCGACGCAGTAGC
>JAITMT010000158.1 GCA_031277235.1 Tannerella sp. | reverse complement strand
TCGGTCATATTATTGCCTTTTCGTTTGGCAAAGGCGCGGTGGAAGAGGTTGCACGCCTGAAACTGAAGGAAAATATCATCATCGAACTGGTTACGGTAGATAAGATTGTTCCGATTGCTAAAAAACCGACTATTACGGTAGAAATCAACGAATTGTCACGAGACGCAAAAGGTATTCGCGAAATAGAATTTACGGCAGCCGGGCAAAGCGAAGCAGGCATAGAGTTCTACAGTTGGGATTTCGACTACAATCCGGAGAAAGGTTTCAAAGCCGACGTAATGATAGACAAGGAAGGCAAGCAAACCGCCAAACTAAAAGCCGGATTGCACACGATCGCCGTAAAAGTCGTTGATAATGACGGTCTGGAGAGTGTGGAAGTGATAAAGTTGAAGGTTAATGGGACGGTGGAGAGGGGATAAACAATTTTGAAGGTACAAAAAACTGTAATTTGTAAAAGATAGCATAAAATGTCCGAATCCAAAATAATTTTTTACACCACCCCAAACAGATTCAACTGCTCGAAAAATTCGAGTAGTTCAAATAGGAATGTATTAAAAGCGAATCAAGGTGAAGTATCTATATTTCTATTAATCAGATAATTACATATTATCAAAATAGAATGTGCCACAATCCAATAACAACAAAAGACCTCAACAGAAAATTCAGAGTGCTGCGTCTGTTGGCGGTTGTGCAGACATATCATTATTATACGATGATGCAGATGAACCGGCAGTTGCTGCAATACGACACCAGTTGGGAGCAGGCGGAACATTTGAGCCACTGGATGAATATTCTTATGCCTTACAAGGCAAGTTCTCCAACCGATTTTTTGCACGACAAGAATGAGGTTTCCGATACGGTTTTAACTCATTATGAGGAATTTAAGAGATGGATAATATTTGCCGAAGGAATCGGGATAACCGAAAAAACATTAATGGCTTTCTGTAAAAATGTGGATCACTTTCAGTCTGCCTTTTTACTGAAAGTTTTCGGGCATATTTTTTATCCCGACTGGTTAAAGGCGTTGTATTTGTATTTGGACAATGGTATTTCGAAACCGGAACTTCAAAATATTTTTGTTGAATATTCGCTGTTTACGGGCAAACCAAAACCGGCGAATATTGCAGCATTCAGGAAAACGGTTTTAGATATCGAAAAGAATATTTCGGAAATCACTGACAAACAGATTTATAGAAGTTTCAGGAAAATTATCCCGTAAAATTTCGATACCTTAACAATAAAAACAATGAATATAAAGGACCTAATCAAACAACCCGAAGGGCGGCGACTGGAATTTAAAAGCGAGTTGCCAAAGAATGCCGATTTGGCAAAAACTATTGTGTCTTTTGCTAACGACGCAGGATGAGAACTATATATCGGTATCGGCAACAACCCTCGTGAGATTGTCGGAATTGCAGATGATGAACTGTTGGCAACAGAGGAAAAGATTAGCAATATAATCTAGGATGGCTGTTATGTTATCCTGCCATTCTGCCCGAAATTACCTTTCCCGCACAAAAATTCAGAATTACAGAGCGAGGTAAAATATTCCTGAAATTGTTAGAGCGCGAAAAATAAAAATGTGAAAGAATATTGGCGTTGAATGATTCGTAAATTTTTGTTCAACTTCTTGCCTATTTACCGAATATTCCTTGCCTTTGTCGCCGGAAATAAATCAAAGAGCAAACTATTGCAAAATGACGCAGCAAATTAGTGACTTCCTGGAGATTACATTTTTTTAATCAATGTATGTAGCAGGGATACAGCCACTTAATCGGACAGTTCGATTCCTGGTGGCACCACGCGAGAAAAAAATACAAACTCCCGAAAATCAGCGATTTTCGGGAGTTTGTATTTCTCTCCGGTTCTCTGTCGCAGGCATGTTTTCAATGGAGAGTTTTTCCCGCCTGCTGTTCATTTGTCGGTTGAAATTATAAACTTCCGTTCATCCGTTTTTCTCAAATTTTCCTCTTTTTGAATCTGAAAATTGTTCAAAACCGGAAAAAATACCCCGCTTTTTCCCATTCGATCGCTAATTTTGACAGCTTAATTTTTTTCTCGTATTTTTTTGTATCTGTTAAAAATTTTATGTATACGTTTGCGGCGTAAAATTTATAAAAAGATACAAATATGAAAAAATTAGTTTTATTTTTGATGGTGGCTTTTAGTTTAAGCCTTATTTTTCACGGTGCAAAAGCACAGGAGACCAAGACTTTGGCAGAATTGAAAAAAGGAGATCCTTTGAAAGATTATTTACGTCCCTCGCTGACTGTTATCTATCTGGACAGAGGAAATGCTTTGACAGAGAGATTGATAGCCCGGATGGTTGAGAATGGAATACCCGGGAAATTCAATGACAATTCTGTGGAACACAATGTTTTAACGGTAGAAGGCGAAGAGGTTTCGGAAGAATATGTACGCCTGATGCTTGAAAAGTTTGCAACCAAGGAAATTATGCGCAGATGGTTTCCCGGTTTTGAAGCGGAAAAAGGTTGGGCTCTCGATGTGGTTCATGAAAGGGGAATGTATAATGCAACCGATGCGGATGTGATTGCCGCAAATGCTTCGGAATTGAAAGAATCACTGTTGAAAGATGCGGGTTTGGATATGTTGAACCGTTCATATATAGTAGTTTACGATTTTTTTAACACACAAACTGTCAGAGCCGATGATACGGAAGGTTATACGACGGATTGTAATGTTTACCTGTATCATTTGGATTGGGATGAGGTAAAAGATACTTTCTATGACAATTGGGAAAATCCCAACGCCATTGATGAACTGACTTTTCCCGTCAAACATGTAGCTTCCATTATAGATAAAAGCAATCTGACGCCTGTAAAGGTTACTCAAGCAAACGAAGGCGGCTTTTTGAGGCTTACCGATGATAAATTGTTTCTGGCATTTTCGAAAGAGATAGAAAAGGCTGCCGATGTTTATCTGACCGAAGTCAATGAAGACTTCCGTGTGAAGGCTGCCCTTTTTGCTACTTCGCCGCTTCGCGCCAAGATAGGAACCAAGGAGGGGGTAACTGTTGATCAGCGATATTTTGTTTACGAACGTCAGTTGAATGAAGCCGGTGAAGAGGTGGCAAAGCGGAAAGGCGTCATCCGCGCTACATCGAAAATCGTTAAAAACGATACCATAGCAACCGGCGAAGGCGGAACGACAACTTTTTATCAAACATTCGGAGCAGGACTGAGCGAAGGCATGTCCATTCAACAGAAAGCCGACTGGGGAGCAGGCGTTACGTTGCGCGGCGGCACGGATGTGTCCATAATGGGAGAGTTCGCGATCGGAATGTGGCTTGGAAAATATA
>JAITMT010000127.1 GCA_031277235.1 Tannerella sp. | reverse complement strand
GTTGTTTTGTTATTTGAAATTAGGTTTTGAGATTTTTTGGAAATCATTGATTTTATGTATTTTAACGCTCTCTCATGCTGAATTCGCAGCCGCAATAGGTCTGATTATAAAAGCCGTATTGGCGAATCAGTTCGCTGCGACGCTCGCTGAGACCGCCTTTGCGCCAGTTTTCCGCCATAAAAGTCAGTTCGGGAAAACGGGAAACGGCTAATGCCCCCGCTTCGTTGATTTGATCAAGGTTTTTCCATCGTGAAGTGGAAAGCGTCGTGGCAAATGTTTTGAAACTGTTTTCAGAAGCATATTTAGCTGCTGCCAATAGCCTGATTTTAAAGCATTTCAAACAACGTTTTCCGCGCTCCGGTTCATTCTCAAGTCCGTTTATCCATTCCAACCATTTATCATGCTCATAATCAGCATCTACAAAATCTACTTCCACCGATTCGGCATGGCGGATACATTCATTTTTGCGTTTTTCATATTCTTCGCGCGGAAAAATGTTCGGATTATAGAAAAACAAAGTAGGTCGAATCCCTGTATTCATCAGTTTTTCGACGATTGCAGAGGAACAGGGCGCACAACAAACGTGCAGCAAAAGTTCCGACTCATTATGGAGAAATTCGAGCATTCTATTTGAATTTTTGTGCAAAAATAACTACTTTTGTGCAAAAATAACCTGTTAATTATAATTTTTTATGAAAATTAATATTATTGTAGCATTATTCTTGCTGTTTATGTTTGGTTGTGATAATCAACCGTTTCAGCAAACAGAAGACGGAGTCATTGTCAATTTGAAACCGGCTAATAACCAGTCTGTCAGGAAAATACGTTTGAAAGTAGTAACTGACGAAATTATCCGTGTTACGGCGACGAATGAACAAAATTTTCCCGTCAAAAAAAGTCTGATAACGGCGTATGATGAGACGAAAAAGACTGATTTTGAAGTGATTGAGGAAAATAATCGTCTTATCCTAAAGACAAAATCTCTGAAAGCAACCGTTTCGTTGCAAACCGGAGAAATACAATTCACAGATACATTGGGAAATATGATTCTCGCCGAAAAAACGGGTGGCGGCAAAACTTTCAGTGAAATTGTCGCAGACGGCGTAAAGGGATATTCTACCGGACAGATCTTTGAATCGCCTGATGATGAGGCGTTTTACGGTCTTGGACAGCATCAGTCGGACGAGTTTAACTACAAGGGAAAAAATGAATCGCTCTATCAATACAACACGAAAGTTTCGATTCCTTTCGTCATTTCTACTAAAAATTACGGGATTTTATGGGATAATTATTCGCTCACAAAGTTCGGAGATACAAGAGATTATGCCAATTTGAACCAATTCAAACTCTACGATAAAAACGGTCGGGAAGGCGGGTTAACGGCGTCCTATCTGAAAAACGGGAATCAGGATAGCGTATTTATGGAAAGAATTGAAAATGAGATAGATTATGAAAATCTGGAAACGGTGAAAAAATTTCCCGCCGATTTTCCTTTTTATAATTCGCTGATTGTCTGGGAAGGAGATATAGAACCTTCAGAATCGGGAATTTACCGGTTTTTGCTGTATTATGCGGGCTATACGAAAGTTTACGTGGACAATGAATTGGTCGTGCCCGAACGTTGGCGAACAGCCTGGAATCCAAACTCTTACAAATTCAATTTACCGCTGGAATCCGGAAAAAAACACAAACTTCGACTGGAATGGAAGCCCGACGGAGGCGTCTCTTACATCGGTTTGAAAGCCTTGAGTCCGAGACCGGAAGCCGAACAAAACCAACTTTCGCTTTGGTCGGAAATGGGCGATATGATTGATTATTACTTCATAAAGGGTGATAACATGGACGATGTCATTAGCGGTTACCGCACCGTTACCGGAAAATCTCAAATCATGCCCAAATGGGCGATGGGATTTTGGCAAAGTCGAGAACGCTATAAGACTCAATATGAACTGATTGACATATTAAAAGAATACCGTAAAAGGCAGATTCCGATTGATAATATCGTACAGGACTGGTCATACTGGTCCGAAAACGCCTGGGGTAGCCACGATTTTGACGTCGAACGTTTCCCCGATCCGGTTGGAATGGTTGACAGTGTGCATCTTATGAAAGGTCGCATCATGATTTCCGTGTGGCCTAAATTCTACATTACGACAGAAAATTACAAGGCGTTCGACGCGAAAGACTGGATGTATCAACAAGCCGTCAAGGATAGCGTAAGAGACTGGATAGGAAAGGGTTACATCGGAAGTTTTTATGACGCTTACAGCGAAGACGCCCGAAAATTGTTCTGGGAACAAATGAATGAAAAATTGTATTCCAAAGGTATTGATGCCTGGTGGATGGACGCCTCCGAGCCTGATATTCTGTCGAATGCGAGCATGGATTACCGCAAGAAACTGATGAATCCTACGGCTTTGGGACCTTCCACGAAATATTTCAACGCTTACGCGCTCGTGAATGCGATGGCGATTTATGACGGGCAGCGTTCCGTCAATCCGAATAATCGGGTTTTTCTCTTGACGCGTTCCGGTTTTCCGGGCTTACAGCGCTATTCCACAGCCACTTGGAGCGGCGACATCGGCACGCGATGGGAGGATATGAAAGCGCAAATTTCGGCAGGAATCAATTTTTCGATGTCCGGCATTCCGTATTGGACGATGGATATCGGCGGTTTTTGCGTGGAAAGGCGTTATGAACGGGCAAGGGAAGGCAGCGCAGACCTCGACGAATGGCGGGAACTGAACGCACGCTGGTTTCAGTTCGGCGCTTTTTGTCCGCTGTTTCGCAGCCACGGGCAATATCCTTACCGTGAGATATTTAACCTTGCTCCCGAAAATCATCCTGCCTACAAAAGTATGGTGTATTACGACAAACTTCGTTATCGCTTAATGCCTTATATTTACACACTTGCAGGTAAAACGTGGTTTGACGACTACACGATTATGCGTGGTTTGCCGATGGACTTTGCCTATGACCCGAAAACGCATGACATCGGCGACCAGTACATGTTCGGTTCCGCGATGATGGTATGTCCTGTGTATCAATACAAAGCGACGTCCCGCGAAGTTTATTTTCCGCAAAATACGGGCTGGTACGATTTTGAAAGCAACAAGTATATTTCAGGAGGTCAGACAGTTACGGTTTCCGCTCCTTACGAGCGTATTCCTCTGTTTGTACGCGAAGGCAGCATTATCCCGATGGGGAACGACATTCAAAGTACACAGGATGAGCAAAACGACTATGTTATAAAGGTTTACACCGGAAAAGACGGTGAATTTACGCTTTACAACGACGAAGGCGTAAATTACAATTATGAAAAAGGCGGTTATTATCAGGTAAAAATGGTTTACAGCGAGTCTGCTAAAACGTTGACTATTGGAAGTTTGCAAGGAGATTTCAGCATCGTACCCGAAAGCGCCCGCATTACAGTCGAATGGATTACGAAAGACGGTATGAAAAAACATCCGGAAGCGATTCATTATCAGGGAAATGAAATAGAAATCAAGCAGAATTAAGCCCTGCTTATCCGTTTAACCTTTTCCCAACCTTTCTCCACAGGAGAAGGGTTAAATCCGTTGTACACGCTATCCTGTTCCCTTGTGTAGGGCTGTCAAGGTCTGTCGTTTTGTTTGCATTTCAAACTTCATTATGAATAAAACATGATGAAATGAAGCAATGAGGTAGGGTAGGGGGGATCTTAATGGAGAATGGAGAATTGACAATGAAAAATGAAGACTGTTTTTCCGTTTACCCGTTCATCCGTTCTCCCGTTTCCCCCAATCGCTTCGCTTCATTGGGGGGTATTCATGTTTATCTCCTTCGGAGATGCTTTCGCGCGTCCAGGCATCCAGAAAGGGCGAATTTTTATACCCCCCCAATGAAGCATGGCGATTTCTTTTAATTGAAAATTGAGAATGGAAAATGAAAACCAAAGTCCGTTTACCCGTTCTTCCGTTCTTCCGTTTATCCCAAATTCACCACCCTGCCCTTCGTGCCACCCCTCCGAAGGAGAGGAATTACGTCGGAAGTGTTAAACATGAATAATCCACAATGAAGCGAAGCGCAGCTCGGGAGGAAAGATGATTCAAGAAATCAAAAAAATCACCAAAAATCAAATAAATCACAGTTAAAATAAGGGCAACCCCAAAAGATCGCCCTTACATTTAATACACCCGCACGCCGTTACTGTTTGGCAAACACAACCGGAATCCCGTCGTCGGGGAAAATGCCCGGCAGGTTGAGACCCATGTGGCAGGCAATCAGATTTTCAGAGACCTGATCGAGCGTAAGGAAAAATTGAACCGGAATACCCAGTAAATCCCCCTCGATTACGACTCTCTGATTGGCAACCGACCAGGTTCCTTCAACCATATCCACCGGACCTACGCCCGGGACTTCGACTCCTCCCAGATAGACAACCGCTACTTTATCGCTTCCCAAGTCTATGGTCAATCCAAGCAAGTCGTCATAGTTCGGGTCGCCACTGTTTTGAGCGGTCATTGTCCACGTTCCGGTCAGTACGCTTTCCAGCGGAGCCGCTGCCTGAAAAACATTGATTGTTTTTTCAAGTGTTTCACTTTTCACCGAAATCGAAGTTTCACGTGTTTCCAATGCCGTATTGGGCTGAACGGTTACCGTGAAGGTACCGTTGTTGCTGCCGGAAGCGGGAGACACGGCGCACCAGTCTGCCGCTGCGGAAACCGCCGTCCAGGCATTGTTTGCCGTAACGGAAACATCACGGCTTCCGCCTGCAGCCTCCATGTCAATCTGCGGAGGCGATACGTTCAATACCGGGTCTTGCTTTTCGTCTTCGTCTCCGCCGCACGACGCCAGTAATGTAAACATAAGGAATGAAAATACAATTTTCTTCATAAGTCATCATTTTAAAATCATGTACAAAGGTAAGGCAAAAATATGAGAAATGCGTTTTGCAGGGATATAAAAACCTATTCAGGGATAAACGGGATAACGGGCGAAACGGTTCAGGGGCTTAGCATGTACTTGATAATTTTCACATAGCCGCGGGAGATGGGAATCGGCTGGTTGAAATCCTGGATGGTGATGACGTAGGAACGCCCGCTCTTTTTGATGCTGTGCACGTTTTGCATGTTGACAACGAACGAACGGTGGCAACGGATACATTTATATTCGGAAAGTTCCGTTTCGATGTTTTTCAGGGAAGTGCGAATCATTTCCTTCCGGACGCGCTGGTCTTTCCGGAAATAGGTCATTACGTAATTGTCGGCAGATTCAAAAAGAAGCAAATCTTCCGGTTTCAGCGAGAGGCGCAACTGTCCGTTTTCATCGCAGATATTGATCCGGTCTGAAATCGTTACATTCCTTTTAACGGTATAAGCGGACAGAAATCTTCTCAACTGGATGATGGCAAGAATACTTCCTCCCAAAAAATAGTAGAGCGTCGTCAGCGGCGCAATTATTTTCACCGTTTGCACAAATTCCGTCCAGTAACTGTTCGCCGGAATGGAATAGAGATAACTCAACGGAATGGAAGCGTACAGGACGTCGAAAACAAATCCGAACAGAAAGTGGTAGATTTTCAATTCCCGCCTGTTCCTGAAAAACAGATACTGGATGCCTTGCGAAGAGAATATTATAATTCCGCAGATTACGCCCAGCATCGGCAACTGCATCTGCCCGATGGGCGAAGTATAACTTATCCATTCGGAAATATTGAAAGGGATGAACAAAAAGATAAACAGAACGCAGAAAACAAATACGCCCGCAGCAAACAACATCCGCTCCCTCAACGAGATAAGCAGGGGATAGGATGTTCCTAAAAGTGATTTTATCTTTTTGAATAACTGTTGCATGGACGTTCAATTTGTCCTGCAAAAATAGTGATTTTTTTGATATGAAGAGGAGAATTTGAAAAATAAAAGTGAGAAACAGCCCGAAAGGTGGGGTGTAAAAAATGTGCATATCATGAAAATATTCTTCGTTCTTTTATCCCGTAGGGATTGGATATTGGTAGAATACGGATTTTCTCTCCCGCCTGGCGTGCCGTCAGGTACGTAA
>JAITMT010000090.1 GCA_031277235.1 Tannerella sp. | reverse complement strand
ACTAAAACTTATTTTATGCGCCATATTGCCCTTGACGCTTTATGCGCAAACAGAGAACTACGATCAGGAACTCGCGAATTTAACCTTCGGGAAACAAATCAGCGAAGCGCGGGACTTTTATGCCAGGCATAAAAACGACATTGTCCATCCGTTTGTCATCGATTCCTATCATCTTATATCGAATATCTATGCCGGAAAAACGGATAGCGTTCTTTCGCAACTGCCCGAGTATTTGGGCAAATACTATGGCAATGGGGTAGATGATAATCTGTTGTTGTATTTTCCGACTTTTTATTGGGACATGGGCGAAAATGACAACGGACTGAAAATACTGGATGTAATGGAAACCTTTTTCATCAGGCAAGAAAACGGAGAACAAAATCATAAGGAAATCCTGGAACAAATCAGGGAAACCAGGAAATCATGCTTTGGAAATTTTGATCAGGAACTTGGAGATTTACTTTTCACGAAACGGATGGAGGAAGCGCAATCTTATTACAGTAAAAATAAAGACTGTATTACCCATCCGTTTATAATTGATTCCTACCGGCTTATCTCGAATATATATTCCGGAAAAACGGATAGCGTCCTTTCGCAAATCCCTTTATTTATCAGCAACTATTACGGAGATGTTGCAGATGACAATATTTTACTCTATTTGTCGTCTTTTTACTGGGATTTGGGCGAATATGGCGACGGGTTAAAAATGTTGGAAATCCTGGAACAGCAAGATAAAATACGGGAAAACGGGGAAATCTTGAAAGGAATTACAAAATCGAAGAATCATTATCAGGCAATGAGTCCGTTTCAAAAGCCGAAAATTATAATCCCGGATAATACCGGAGTTGCCAGGATTCCCATGGAAATCGACACCGTGATTTTTTTGAATGTCCAGTATAATCAAACGGCGCTGAAAACGGTCTTTGATACAGGAATGTCTTCCTATCTTGTTATGCAAAAAAAATATGCGGAAAAATCCAACATAAAAATGTTGGGACCCTATTCGGAAAGTACCTTTAATGAGGAAGCAATCCGTTCGGCTTACGGCATGTTCGATTCCATCTGTATCGGCTCCTTATTAGCAACCAATATTCCTGTTGTTGTAATAGAAGATGACAGTTTTTTTCTCAAACACTTTATTGATTCAATCATATTAACGGATGAAAATAAATTGAATAAAGCAAAATTAATCATCAATAAGACGGAAGTAATTATGGGATTGCCTCTGATAAAAATGTTAAATCATGTCAGCCTTGATTTGCAAGAAAACGAATTGACCATATCCTTGGATCCCGGGCAAAAAGTTGAGGAGGAAAGTAATATGTATATCGGTAATAATAAATTGTATCTGCGTTCCAAACTGAGCGGTTTGGATTTTACCGGATTTTTAGATACGGGAGGAAACCTGAAAGATACGGCAGTTGTAATTAATGATGATTTCTACCGGAAAATTTCTTCAACGGTTAACAGTGATTCTTCTGTCTTCAAAACGGATATCCGGATAGGAAACAATATCATGGATATATTGGTAAAACATGATCCTCAATTTCCTTACATCAGTGAAGATGGATTTATAGGTTTTGCCGGACTGCTGAAAAAAATGAAGAAAGTGACTTTTGACTTTGATGCCATGCGCCTGGATTGCGAATGAATTTACCGCAAAGTCCGAAAAGAAAACGCAAATTTCAATACACTCTCACTCATCCATCGACCGAACAAACCGCTCGAAAATAAAAAGCGTGTCGGTAGAGCCGCCGTAGGCTTCGGGGTGAAACTGAGACGAGAAGAAAGGCTTCGTTTTGTGCCGGATACCCTCGTTCGTGCCGTCGTTCATGTTTACAAAAAGCGGTTCCCAGTCGCTTCCCAGCGTGTTGTTGTCCACGGCATAGCCATGATTCTGCGAGGTGATGTAGCACTGGTTCGTTCCAACCATGCGAACAGGCTGATTGTGACTGCGATGACCGTATTTCAACTTGTAAATCGTTGCTCCCCCGGCTTTTGCCAGCAGTTGATTGCCCATGCAAATGCCGCAAATCGGCTTGTCGCCCTCAAGCGCTTTGCGAATGTGCTGAACGGTAATGTCGCAGATATTCGGGTCGCCCGGTCCGTTGCTGATGAACAGCCCGTCATACGGCAACTGATTGAAATCGTAGTCCCAGGGCACACAAACGACCGTAACATCCTGCTTTATCAAACATCTGATAATGTTTTGCTTAACGCCGCAATCCACGAGCACGACCCGCTTTTTGCCCGCTCCCTCGTTGTAGGTGGTAACTTCCTTGCAGGAAACTTTATCTACAAAGTTAATATTCTGATAATCAAAGGTAGGCAACGATTCGTCCCGATTTTCTCCGAAAACAATCCGCCCCACCATCACGCCTTTTTCGCGCAGCCGTTTGGTCAGCGCGCGGGTATCCAAGCCGTAAATACCGGGAATATTCTCCTCTTTCAGCCATTGCGCCAGGGAATTTTCGGCATTCCAGTGGCTGTAGTCATAACTGTAGTCGCTGATGATAATCGCCTCGCAATGAATCTTTTCGCTTTCCATGAAAAGAGAAATGCCGTCAGCCTGCAACGTCCGTTTCGGAACGCCGTAATTGCCGATGATCGGGTAGGTGAAAACCATTAACTGCCCTGCATACGAAGGGTCGGTGAGGCTTTCGGGGTATCCGACCATTGCCGTATTGAACACCACTTCGCCGGTTACGGGCTTTTCCGCCCCGAATGAATATCCTTCAAATTTGCTGCCGTCGTCAAGAATCAGCGTTGCTTTCGTTAAGTCCATCAATTATAACCTGTTAAAAAAATTAATATTGTAAATTCTGTTTTTGTCGTCCGTCAGGAAAATATCTTCCATGTAGTCAATAAATGCCTGATTGACCATGCGAACGCCGCCCGGCGTCGGGTAATTGCCTGAAAAATACCAGTCTCCCGGATGATCGGGACACGCATCGCGCAGACCGTCAATCGTTTGATATACGATTTCTATGTCCGATTTCACTTCCGGTCCGGTCAGCATCTGAGCGATTTTCCGGGAAATTTCTTCGTCCGTAAACGGCGCATAAATATCTTTTACATAGTTATTTATGGCATGTCCGTTCTGTTTTTTCGCCTTTTTATAGGCGTTCAATATGATTTGCACCTTGTTTTGCTCCTTCAACAACTCGACTGCCGCCTTGAACGCAATAAATTCATCCATGCTCGACATGTCAATACCGTAATAATCAGGGTATCTGATTTGCGGCGACGACGAAACGAAAATGATTTTCTTCGGAAGCAGGCGGTCAAGAATGCTGATAATGCTTTGTTTCAGCGTCGTACCGCGCACGATACTGTCGTCAATCACCACGAGATTGTCCCTGTGCGGATTTATCGTGCCGTACGTGATGTCGTAAACGTGGGCGGCAAGGTCGTTGCGGCTGTTTCCTTCGGTGATGAAAGTGCGCAGTTTGATGTCTTTCAGCGCAACTTTCTCATTCCGAATGCTTAACGACAGGATGGCATTGAGTTCCGCCTCAGTCGGCTGATTGCCCAAAGCCTGTATTTTTTGCGATTTTACGGTGTTCAGATATTTGTTCAAGCCTTCCATCATCCCATAAAAAGCCACCTCGGCAGTGTTCGGAATAAAGGAGAAAACGGAGTTTTCCGTATCATAATCAATATGTTCGAGTATTTTGTCCGTCAAGTTTTCACCTAATTTTTTGCGCTCCTTATAGATGTCAATGTCGCTGCCGCGCGAAAAATAAATGCGCTCAAACGAACAGGAACTGAAATTTTTCGGCGCAAGTATCTGAGCTGTACGGATTTTCCCTCTTTTGCTGATCAACAGCGCTTCGCCGGGTTGGAGTTCCCTGATATTTTCCGAAGAAACGTTCATAGCCGTCTGAATTACAGGTCTTTCCGAAGCCAGCACCACGATTTCATCGTCCGCGTAGTAAAAAGCCGTGCGAATTCCCCACGGATCACGGATGGAAAACGACTCTCCGCTACCTGTAGCGCCACAAATCACATAGCCGCCGTCCCAGATAGCCGCCGCTTTTCCGATCACTTTCGTCAAGTCTATATTTTCTTCGATAGCCTGCGTAATCGCTATATTTTCAAGCCCTTCGGATTCATATTTCGTGAAAAGCCGTTCCGATTCGCCGTCGAGACCGTATCCCAGTTGTTCGAGTATGAAATAGGTGTCGGTATAGTGGCGCGGATGTTGCCCGGTCGAGGTAATGTCTTCAAAAATTTCATCCACGTTGGTCATGTTGAAATTGCCGCAAATCGCCAGATTTCGTGCCCGCCAGTTGTTGCGGCGCAGGAAGGGATGAATGTAGGAAAGTCCGGATTTGCCTGTGGTACTGTATCTTAGATGCCCCATGTACAGTTCGCCCACGTAGGGTAATTTTTCCTTGGCAAAAATCGGATCGGCGAGTTGCGCGGACGAATAATTGCCGAATTTCTTGTGTATTTCGCCGAAAACTTCCGTAATGGCGTCCGTTCCCAATGCCCGCTCGCGAAACATGTATTCTTCTCCCGGCTCGGCTTCCAGTTTCACGCACGCAATCCCGGCGCCTTCCTGACCGCGGTTGTGCTGTTTCTCCATCAGTAAATACAGTTTGTTGAGCGGATACATCCACGAACCATATTTTTGGTGATAATATTCAACCGGCTTCAGCAGCCGTATCATCACAACTCCACATTCGTGCTTTAAAATTTCCATTCGATTTTTTTACTTCTTCAATAAATCGGGCGCAAAGGTACGAAATTTTGGAAAAAATGCAAAGCGGGGGCGGAAAAGTTTTTAAGTTGGTAGTTTCAACTACTGAATGCAACTTTTGTTCCTGCAAAGACAGAAAGAAAATTTCTTTGGGTGAATAAAAATTTAGTTCGGCTTCCGGTGGCGATAATTTTTATTTTTTGCAAGCATTCATCATGGGTCATTCAGATATTGAACCCCGTCATTTTGAAATTATCCGATATTTTTTACCTGTGATATGGTAAATTTATCCGTACCTTTCATAAAAAATCAGCAGAAAACGATAACTCCGATTTTTTTCCGTACCTTTGTAAACATGATACAGGAAATTACCGTAATAATCATTCTGGTGGTGGTGGTGGTATTTGTCGGATACAAAGGCTATTACCTGTTGTTTCCCGGAAGAAAATCTCCCTGTGGCGATTGTACCGGCTGCGCCTTGAAAGAAGAATTGAAGGGCGCCAAGTTCGATTGCCACGACCGCAAAGTAGTGCGCAAGACGCACTGAACAGTTTGCTGCCCGCCAACAAAAAGAAAACGCAGCGTTGCCACTGCGTTTCCCGTTCAGTTTTTGCGATTTGTGTTTTGAAAACCTTCTTACCTTTCCAATCCTTTTGCCGATTCGGCGAGCCGTACAAACTCGCGCCTGTAACCCTGCTCGTCGTCTCCTAACCCATTTTTAGCCAATGCGATAACCTTGTCAAAATTAGCGTTTCCCTTGTAATCGGACTCCCGCAAAAGTTGTCCGAACATCGCGACCGCCGAAGCAAAACGGAAATCGCCCGAAACGTTGTCCATGCGACTGTCGGTCACGGCAAGTTCGATTTTCTTACTCGTGTCGCCGTCAGGTTCCTTATAGCACAACTTGATGGTTAGCAATTCATTGGAGTTTGAATAGAGAAATTTTTCGTCACTTTTCGGATTGACTTGATATTTGAGGGGATCAATATTTCCGGCGGACGAAAACTTTGCACCAACGGGAACAACTTCATAAAACGCTGTTACATTGTGTCCTGCGCCCATTTCACCGGCGTCTTTCGTGTCGTCGTTGAAATCTTCGTCCCTGAGCAGGCGACTTTCGTAACCGATCAGACGGTATGCCAGCACATGCGCAGGGTTAAATTCGATTTGCAGTTTCACGTCTTTTGCCACGGCATAGACCGTTCCGCCAAATTCGCTGACCAGCACTTTATTAGCTTCCTGCAAATTGTCAATGTAGGCATAATTTCCGTTACCTTTTTCGGCTAAAACCTGCAATTTGCTGTCCTTGTAATTTCCCATTCCGTAGCCCAGCGCCGTGAGGAAAATACCCGATTTGCGTTCATTTTCAATGAGTTTCTCCAAACCTTCATTGGACGAAACGCCCACGTTGAAATCGCCGTCGGTGCAGAGAATGACGCGGTTGTTACCGCCCTTGATGAAATTTTTCGCCGCAATTTTATAGGCAAGCTGAATGCCTGCGCCGCCTGCCGTAGAGCCGCCCGCTTCGAGCATATCCAGCGCTTCGCGGATTTTCTGCTTGTTGCTGCCGGAAGTCGAAGGCAACGCTTCGCCAGCCGAGCCGGCATACACCACGATGGCTACGCGGTCTTTTTCCCGCAGGTTGTTAATCAGCAATTTAAGTGACGATTTCACCAGTTCCAGACGCATGGGACCCTCCATGGAACCTGAAACGTCAATCAAAAACACCAGATTGGAAGCGGGGAGATTATCGCCTGCTATTTCCTTCGCTTTCAGCCCGATACGTACCAAGCGATATTCGCTGTTCCAGGGACACGTTCCCACTTCGGCTGAGATTTTCACGGGATCCGAGCCTGTCGGCTGACTGTAATTATATGAAAAATAGTTGATTAACTCTTCCGTACGGATGGCGTCGGCGGGCGGCAACTCTCCGCGGTTGATGAAGCGGCGCAGATTACTGTACGACGCCGCATCCACGTCAATGGAAAAAGTGGAGAGCGGCGCGTCTTTTGCAAACTTGAAGCGGTTTTCGACCACCGGGTTGTATTCTTCCGCCTTCATTTCGTTGTACGATTGGACGGGAGCCGCCCTGTAAGCGACTAAGGCTTCCGATTCCTGAACTTCTGCCGAACTAATAACTTTAGGCTCAATGAATTGAATCGAAGTTTTGGATGGAGGAGGCGATGGCGCTGCTGCATCCGCGACTGCGACTTCATACTGCTGTTGTACTTCTTCAACAACTTCCAGGTCGGTTAATACCGAAGTGTCGTTAACGTTTTCGACGGTTTGTCTGTTCTTACATCCCGTCCACAAAAATGCAATCACCAAAATTGCTGATAATCTTGCAGTTAATACTGTTACTTTCATGATTTTAATCTTTTTAAAATGAATAATTAATTTACGTTTCTGAGGAATAGATGACAAGTTTTTGAAAATTCCACAAACGGAATGAGATTTTTTTCCTATATTTGCAAAAAATTTTTTCGTTGGACAGAAAAAAGGCAGAAAAACTATCGGACGAAGATTTGTTGAGCGCGTACAGAGATTCGGGAGAGGCAGAGTATTTCGGTATGCTGTACAACCGTTATATTCCGCTTTTGTATGGCGTCTGTCTGAAATATTTTACGGATGCAGACAAGGCGCAAGATGCTGTAATGCAGGTATTTGAGAATATTTTTCCGAAGGTGTTGCAATATGAAATCCAGACGTTTCGCACGTGGATATATTCGGTGGCGAAAAACCACTGTTTGCAGACGCTCAGGAAGGAAATGAACGAAATTTTGGTTGATTTCAACTCGGAAATTATGGAATCGGACGAGATTTTGAATCTATT
Source organism: Tannerella sp. (assembly GCA_031277235.1). GTDB lineage: Bacteria > Bacteroidota > Bacteroidia > Bacteroidales > Tannerellaceae > Tannerella. The sequence goes on along the minus strand of JAITMT010000090.1, from coordinate 12,491 downwards.
AAGCGAGGACGAAACCGGCGAAGAACGGAAGGAGATTTTGCGGCAGTGTCTCAAGAAACTGCCTGATGAACAGCGCAATGCGATTCTCCGGTTTTTTGCGGAAGAAATGTCCTATCAGGATATTGTTGACAGTGAGGGATATACGTTGAATCAGGTGAAAAGTTATATCCAGAATGGCAAGCGAAATTTAAAAATTTGTATCGAAAAAAACAGCAAATGAACATATTTCAATACATACAGGGTAATCGTAAGGGAAAGGAAATCAATCATTTGGAAAAGGAAGCAATGAAAGATCCCTTTCTGGCGGACGCATTGGAGGGCTTCGACAGCGTGAAAAACGAAACTCATGCGTCGCGCATCAAAAAAATGCGTGCAAATGTCTCTAAACAGACGGGATTGAAAAAACATCTCGCTTTCCAGTATTGGAGCGCCGCGGCGACGGTTTTGTTGATTGTCGGGATTGGCGGATATTTTCTGTTGAATACGCATCAATCCATCGTGGCGGAAAATGTTTCCCATGCGCCGTTTGATATTTATGCGCCTGAACGGGTGTTGATTGCGCAAAATGAATTGAACATTCCCCTGGCTACGGCAATGCAGAAAAACATTGATTTACTGGACGAAACGACCGTTTCCGATTATCAAACGGAAAATTACAGCAGGAAAAATCCTACAGCGGAAGGGCTGACAAGAGCGGTTAGCGCCGCACCTCAACAGGCTGAACGCGCAACATCCGCAAGAATGGAAACGAAAAAGAGCGCTGAGCCTCAACCTGTTATCGGCGAAAAGGAATATCAAAAATATCTCAAGAAAAACGCCGTTCTACCTCAAAGCGAAGGCTGCAAGGGAAAAGAAGGCGCCGTGAGGCTTAAATTTCGGATAGACAGTGAGGGACGCCCCGCAAATATCCGCGTGGAGCAATCGCTCTGTCCCGAAGCCGACCGCGAAGCCGTCCGACTGGTAGAACAGGGCGCGGACTGGACGCTGAGCGACCGGGAAGTCGAAATGGATGTGCGGTTTCGGTGAGGAGGGCTTTCGCGCAAATTTCATGCAAATAAATGATTTGACTTTGTAATTCCGGAAAAAAGTTGTACCTTTGCGCCCTCAAAATAAAAAAAACGGGATGTAGCGCAGTCCGGTTAGCGCACCTGCTTTGGGAGCAGGGGGTCGCGTGTTCGAATCACGCTATCCCGACTATTTGGTTATTAAGGAGTTGCAAAAGGAAAGTAACTCCTTTTTTCATACATTTTCCCTAAAATATTTGGAAATCTTACCCCGTTTGCAGACATTTGTACCGCATTTTGCAAACATCGGATGGCGATGCAAGCGGAGAAAAAACGGAGAAATTTTCACCATTAAAATATGGTAACGGTAAACATCGTACTCAACACAAGACGCGCAAACAGAAAATCAAGTTCTTTCAATATCACTTTTTCATCAATTCCACAAACGGATTCACATAATTTCCCCCCTTCAGCGCAACGCCATCCAAGCCTTTTCCGCCGGTTTTCGAGCGTTTCACGTTGGCGAAAATTCCTTTTTCCAGGGCTGAAAATAATCCTTCGCCTTTCACTTTTTCCAGCAAGACGAGCGCCTCGTCGAGCACGGTCTGTGCGCGTTTTTGAATTAAACCGTCCTTCTTGAACTCCACTTCGTCGCCGATGCCGTGCAGATTGTTAAAAATGTATTTGGCATTTTCAATCGCCAGATAGCGGTCGGACATGAAAGGCGTATGCACCGCTTCGGTCAGCATTCCGAGCAACTGGATGCCCTGTCCCGTCCAGATGGAAATTTCGTTGAACAGCGCATTCTGCGTATATCCGCAAAAGACGTTGCCGGTCATGAATTTGGTCGGCGGCATGTATTTGAGCGGTGCTTTCGGGAAGATTTCGCGTGTCATTTGCGCCTGTGCGAGTTCGTAGAGGAAACCGTTTTTCAGTTCGGGATCCATCTCGAAAGCGTGTCCCAAGCCCATTTGTTCTTCGGGTATTCCGGCTAAGAGCGCCAACTGTTCATTGATTAAATCGGAGACCAGAACGGTGTGGGCTTCTTCAAAAGCGTCTGCCGTGGTGAGATAGTTGTCTTCTCCGGTGTTGATGATTACGCCGGCGAAACCGTTGATGATGCGCGAAAAATACTGGTCAATCAGGGTGCGCTGCATGTTGATGTCGCGAAAGAGGATACCGTACAGCGCGTCGTTGAGCATCACGTCTAATCCTTCGAGCGCTCCCATCGCCGCAATTTCGGGCATGCACAGCCCCGAACAGTAGTTGCACAGCCGGATATAGCGCCCGACTTCCTGCCCGACTTCGTCCAGCGCCTTGCGCATGATGCGGAAATTCTCCTGCGTGGCATACGTTCCGCCGAAGCCTTCGGTCGTTGCGCCGTAGGGCACATAATCGAGGAGACTCTGTCCGGTAGTGCGAATGACCGCAATAATATCGGCTCCCTGCCGCGTGGCAGCCTGCGCCTGTATCACGTCTTCGTAGATGTTGCCGGTAGCCACAATCACGTAGAGATATGGTTTTGCGCCTTCTCCGATTCCGGCAATCGTGTCTTCGCGACGTTTTTTATTTTGGCGAATACGTTCCACAGCCGCGTTAACAAAGGGTTGCAGGGCGGCGACAATATCAGCCGGAGATTGGGCGGCGCAGGCGGTAATATCCAGATTTCCGTCGGCGACCTGTTCCGCGATTTCCTGCGGAGATTTTCCGGTAGCCATCACGGCATTGCCCAGCCAAAAAAGCACGCCGTCCGACAGATGACCGGACTCCTGAACGGCTCCCGTTACCACATTCGGCAGCGGTACACCGTTTTCGTCCACGCCGTCAATTCCCATCAGGCGACACAGGGTACGCTCCACGGCGACCGTGGTATAATCGTTGACAAATTGCTGCACGTCGGCGGCGATATGTCGCGCCGTTTCCTTGGCTGCTGCTACTTTTGAAGGATCGAGTCCCAATTTACTTTTTTGCATCATGTTGAAATTTTACAGAATTTCATAATTTACAGAATTTACATATTTTCGTCCTTTCCTGCTACTAATCCCCTCTCCTGTGGAGAGGGGCAGGGGTGAGGTGAATATCATACACCGGCAATTGCAACGCTTCCTGCATCTGCTCCCGCAGCATCTCCGGGTTTAGACGCGCTCCTTCCGGCGACACGGGATTGGTGCAGACCGCCAGCAATTTTGCCTTTTGCAGCACTTCGATACGTCCTCCCTGACGGATAAACCGCTCGCACGTCGGCATGGAGACAAAAAGTTTGGTAAAATCGCGCACGACCAATCGCATGTTGCCGTACAAATTTTTCAGGAAACGGTCGGTTACGGCGCCGGAGACGTAAATTGTCAAATTCTCCGACAATGTCTGTTGCCAATTATTATTCGCCGTAAATACCGTTTTGGCTATCTTCTGAACGGGTTCTCCGTTGTCCGTCAGCGTCCATACGCCACTGTTCAGGGGAAAAAATTCATGATACAACGAAGCGGACGCCTGTGGCAAATCAATCAGGTGACAGCGAAATTTCGTCCGGCGAATCAACTCCGGCAATTGCGCGGAACAGGCTGCGCCGGTGCATAAAATCATCGCGTCTGTTACCGCAGGCGACGCCAGACTCATTCGCGACAGCGCGCCGTCAATCAGGGTGATTTCCGCTCCGTACGCCTGCATGGCGGCAATCTCTTCCTGCAACCATGCGGAATCGGAAGGACCGGAGAGCACCACCTTTCCCGAACCTTCGGCTCGCGCGGTAACTAAGCAGCCGAGAGGCGTTACCCGTTCCGACACAGAGAGCAGTTCGGCAGGAAATTCCCGCTGTTCAAAATCCTTTTCCGAAGTCATAAAAATCATTCCCTTGTGCAGGACGATTCGCGGTTTGGGCGTATCATACAGCACGTCGCGCTCTTCGCCGTCCACGCCGATGGAGGTCAGGGCTATCTTTTTGCCTTCGTCCTGCAGGTGATTGATGACATAGTTCAGACATGTCGTCTTGCCGGTATTTTTTGCCATACCGACAATCGCCACGCTGTTAAACTGTTCTATCGCTTTTATAAAAGGCATTGTTTTGTTATTTTTAGCGCCTCTCCCTAAATCCCTCCCCAAAAGGGAGGGACTTTTGATACCGCCGGATAGGACTCCCTCTCCTTTGGAGAGGGCTGGGGTGAGGCGTCATTTCGTCAATCTATGTTTCCGTTCCATGTCTTCCGGTTCCAGGGCTAATTTGTCGCCGCGGAGCAGGGACGCTACGCCGCCGGATTTCGGAACATCCTCACAATCTTCGCAATGACATTCATTGACGTAATGTTCGGGTTCGGTGTAGGTGGTAATGACTCCCTCGAAATTACGCAGTACCACTTTTTGCGGCGATTGAGAAATCAGGTAATTCGGCATGACGGGCGTTTTTCCGCCGCCGCCCGGAGCGTCCACGACGAACGTGGGCACGGCATAGCCGGAGGTATGTCCGCGCAGATTTTCTATGATTTCGATCCCTTTTGATACCGGCGTGCGGAAATGTTCCAGCCCCATGGACAGGTCGCACTGATAGATGTAGTAGGGACGGACGCGTATTTTCACCAGACCGTGCACCAATTTCTTCATCACGGAAACGCAGTCGTTCACCCCGCGAAGCAACACCGACTGATTGCCCAGCGGAACCCCGGCGTCAGCCAGTTTCCGGCAAGCCTCGACGGCTTCCGGCGTGATTTCATGCGGATGGTTGAAATGTGTGTTCAGCCATATCGGGTGATATTTTTTCAGCATGTTGACAAAATCGTCGGTGATGCGTTGCGGCAAAACCACCGGAATGCGCGTGCCCAGACGGATGATTTCAACATGCGGAATAGCCCTTAAACGCTGAATGATGTATTCCAGACGCCGGTCGCCTACCATCAGCGCGTCGCCGCCCGACAGCAGCACGTCGCGCACTTGCGGCGTGGCGGCGATGTATTCAATAGCCTTCTCCACGCGCTCGGAAGGGGATTCGTCATCGTTCAGCCCCGTATAACGGCGGCGGGTACAGTGCCGGCAGTACATCGAGCACTGGTCGGTAATCAGAAACAGCACGCGGTCGGGATAGCGGTGCGTCAGTCCGGGAACCGGAGAATCCGTGTCCTCGTGCAGCGGATCCAGCAAATCCGCAGACGAATTGTGCAACTCGGCGATGGTCGGAACAGCCTGCTTGCGCACCGGGCAGTACGGATTATCCACGTCAACCAGACTCAGATAATAGGGCGTAATAGCCATACGCAGCGTTTTGAGCGATTCCTTGATACCGGCTTCTTCGGACTCCGTCAGGGGGATGATGTTTTTCAGTTCATCGAATGTTTCAACCCGATGCGTAACCTGCCATTTCCAGTCGTTCCACTGTTCGTCGGTAACGTCGGGAAACATTGTTTTTCGATTATTTTTTGTATTCATTGTTTTTTAATTTAAATCATTTTCTACTTTTTTCACCATACAATTCTTGCGGTCTCTCCCCGGGCTTTCCCTCCGTACCGTCCGGAGGGATGCCTCCGTTCTGTCCGGAGGGATGCCTCCATGCTTCCCGGAGGGATGCCTCCGTGTTGTCCGGAGGCATTCCTTCCGGAAAGATGAATTTGCAACGGGATATTACGCATACAACTCCGTAAATACTTTCCGCAATTTTTCGCTTTCTCGCAATATTTCCAGCGTGATTTCGGCATGACCGCGCGTGTAGCCGTTGCCTACAATCATGGTTACGTCGCTGCCCACGCCCTCGGCTCCGAGCGCCGCCTTGGTGAAACTCGTCGCCATCGAGAAGAAATAGACCAAACCGGTATCCTTCGTGCAGAGAATGCTCGTCATTTCCGTATCGGGAATATTGACGTTGTTAATCGTTACGTCAGCCAGTTGTCCGCCGGTAAGATCTTCTATCTTTTCCAGCACGGCAACCGGTTGCGTGGCGTCCGCCGAAAATACATGGTCGCAGAAACCCAAGTCCTGCAAGCGTTTCGTGCTCTTTTCGCTGTGACACAAGCCGATGACCTTACCGGTTACGCCGGCGCGCTTTTTCGCCTCGTAGCAGCAAAGCATGCCCGATTTTCCGCCCGCACCGATGATGAGCACCGTATCGCCGGGCTTAACCAGTTTGGCGGTTTGGGCGGGCGCTCCGGCTACGTCCAACGCCGATAGCGCCAGTTTTTCCGACATGTCGGATGGAATCTTGGCGTAAATACCGCTTTCAAACAGAATCGCCTTTCCGTCAATATCCACCTGATCAACGTCCGCGCGGATTTCCTTGATCCTGTCAATGCGGAGCGGAGTCAGCGACAGCGACACCAAAGTCGCAATCTTGTCTCCTTCCTTCAAGTCAATTTTTCCCTTCAGCGCATCGCCGATTTTCTCGACCGTGCCGAGCAACATGCCGCCCGAACCCGTCCACGGATTGCGGTGTTTGCCCTGTTTGGCAACGATGTCGAACATGATTTCCCTGATTTTTTCGGGATCGTGGTTGGCGCGCGCCTTGATGTCGGTAAACGACGCCGAATCCACGTTCAGTGTCTTCACATCAATCAAAATCTCGTTATCGTAGATTTCGTCCATGTTGTTGTCTATTTTGTTTGCCGGTTGCGGCAACACGCCTTTCGGCTCGATTACACGGTGCAAGCCGTGTTTATTTCCTTGTTTTTGCATATTTTTTTAATTTTGTAAATTTGAAAGTCCCTTTCTTCTCAACCTGCCCCTCTCAACCTCTCCCCTAACCCCTCCCCACAAGGGAGGGGAACAGGAAAAGAGGGGAGGCTTTGAACTTTAAACTTTGAACTTTAAACTTTGAACTTTAAACTTTGAATTTTGAATTTTGAACTTTAAACTTTGAATTTTGAACTTTAAACATAACTCTAAACTCTAAACACTACACACTAAGATTCAGTATCCTCCGCGCCTCGTCGGGAGAAGCGATTTCGCGACCGAACTCCTTGGCGAGACGGACGACTTTTGCGACCAGTTCGCCGTTGGATTTCGCCAAAACTCCCTTTTCGATGTTGAGATTGTCTTCCAGACCGACCCGCACATGCCCGCCGTCAATGATAGCCATAGCCGCCAGCGGAAATTCATACCGCCCGACGCCTGCCACCGTGTAAGTCGCATCCGCCGGAATGCTGCCGCGCAGGAAGACAAAATCACGAATCTCGCCGGAAATTCCGCCGTTCACGCCCATCACAAAATCGAAGTGCATCGGCGACAGGATAAAACCTTTCCGGTGCAGGCGAAGCGCCATGTCAATCATACTTTTGTCGAACACTTCCAGTTCCGGTTTGATACCGAGTTCAATCATCCGCTTGCCGAAATACTTGATGGTATTTTCGGTGTTTTCAAAGATTTCATCGCCGCCGAAATTCAGGGTTCCGCAGTCGAGCGTAGCCATTTCAGGATGCAGTTCGGTCGGTTGCAAACGCTCGTCGTTGCTCATCCCGACGGCTCCGCCCGTGGAAGGCTGGATGATAACGTCGGGACACGCCGAGCGAATGGCGTCCATGACTTCCTTGAAGCGATTTTTGTCCTGCGTCGGCGTACCGTCGTCCATGCGCACGTGCAGATGAATGATGGATGCGCCCGCATCGCGCGCGGCTTTCGCTTCGCGCACAAATTCTTCCTTCGTGTAGGGAACGGCGGGATTCATTTCCTTCGTAACTTCGGCGCCGGAAATGGCGGCGGTTATGATCAGTTTCTCCATGCGTTGCGTTCTTTTAGATGTAATTTTTCAATTCTCCAAACGATTCCGCAACCATATCGGCGGAGTATTTCAAATCCTCCTCCGTATGGCGGTAACACACATAACCGTGATGGAATGGCTGCAGGAAGACATTCCGGCGAATCAGTTCCGTGTAGAACGCGGGGCGCAGTTTCTTGTAAAGTCCGTCCTTGTCCTTATTAAATGTAATAAACGGCATCAGGGGCGCACCCGAAAGTTCCACGTCATACTCCGCCTTGCTCACGGCGTCCGCCAGCAGTTTACCGAACATTTCGCCTTTTTTGCGAACTTCTCCAAGGATATTGTCTCTCTGTAAAATTTCAATTGTTTTTAGTGTAGCGACCTGTTCGACGCTGTTTGGGAAGAAGGTGGAAGAGAGAAATACCTTGTCGGCAAGCACTTTCATGTATTCTTTTTTGCCGACGACCGCACCGATGGGATAGCCGTTGCCCATCGCCTTTCCGAAAACGGAGAGGTCGGGCGTAACGCCAAATTCCTTTTGGGCGCCGCCGAGATTCACGCGGAAACCGCTCCTGATTTCGTCGAAAATCAACACGGTACCGTACCGGTCGGCGATGGCTCTGACGCCTTCCAGAAAACCGGATTTCGGCATCTGCACCTTTTCGGCAAGCGGATGTCCCACCGGCGTGATGATAATGGCAGCCATGTCGTCGCCGTGCTGTTTCATGATGTCCTCGAGCGCGTCGAGGTCGTTGTAGTGAAATTCATACACGTCTTCGTAGAGTTTCGGGGGGATTCCGCCTTTTACCTCCACGCACCAGTCGTGCCAGCCGTGATAGCCGCAACGAACGACTTTTGTCCGTTCCGTAGCGCCGCGAGCCACTCTGATTGCCGTCGTCGTGGCGTCGGAACCTGTTTTTACGAAAACCGCCATTTCTGCCGAAGGGATTAATTCTATCATTTTTTCAGCCAGTTTGTTTTGAACCGGCTGCGTCAATGAAAAACAAAAGCCCTTGTTTCTCATCTGTTCGATGGCGGCATTGTCAATTTCTTCTTCGCGGTGCCCGATAATGATGGGTCCGTAGGCGCACAGGAAGTCAATGTATTCGTTTCCGTCCACATCCTTCACTCTTCCGCCTTTTGCGCTATCAAAGAAAATCGGATATTCGCCCGGCACGAAGTTGTAAGGTCTTCTGATGCCTAAAATGGCTCCGGGGATCATGTTCAACGCATCTGCATACATTTGTTCAGATGCTTTCAAATTTAATTTCTGTGACATAGTTGAATGTTTTTTAAGATTAATTTACTACTTGATGATTGTATATACGATGAAATCCCGCGCAAAAATTCCCTCCGGGAGGTGGGGCTGTCAAGTTCTAAAATAAATTGGGTATTATTTGGGCATTCTGTTAGGAATGCATCGCTCGGTAGAAAGGTCATTCGCCCATAGGATGCATTCCGTACGGAATGCAACCGACGACGGGAAACATTTTCTACCGAGCGATATTCCCTGACGGGAATAGAACTTAACAGCCCTGCTCCGAAGAGGGGAATTTGCAGAAACTTCATCATTATTACAATACTATATAATTGACAAATATACCAGGCGTATGGACGGTTTCGGGAACCAAATCGCCGGTTTCGACCAATTCGCCCACTTCTGCGATAACCGTGTCGGCGGCTGTCGCCATCACGGGGTTCAAATTCTGGGAAGTACCTTTGTAAATCAGGTTGCCGCTCCTGTCGCCCGTCGAAGCGTTCAGCAACGCCATGTCTGCCCGCAACCATTTTTCGAGCAGATATTCCTTGCCTTCCACGGTGATTTTTTGCTTTCCGGCTTCCACCAAAGTTCCTAATCCCGTGGGCGTAAGCACGCCGCCCAGTCCGGCGCCGCCTGCGCGGATACGTTCCGCCAGCGTTCCCTGGGGCACAAATTCCACTTCCAGCGTCCCGGCGTTCATCTGTTCGATGGTTACCGGATTTGTCCCGATGTGGGAAGTTATCACCTTGCGCACTTGCCTGTTGGCGATGAGTTTGCCGTGCGCCCTGTCGGGAAATGCCGTATCGTTGCAAATCAAAACCAAATCCTTCACCGGACTTTGCGATAACAGGTCGAGCATCCTCAAGGGACTGCCACCGGCTAAAAAACCGCCGATCATCAATGTCATTCCACTTTGAACTTTTGCTACTGCCTGTTCCATGGACAATATTTTATTCATACTGTAGATATTAGAAGAGTTTATAAATAAAAGAATTCCTGTTGAAAAAGAAGATTTCCCTTACAAAAATAAAAAAGAAGATAAAAATAGGTTGAATTTTTCCGAAAAGAAAATCTTAACTGCGACGGGACACAGTTATATCGAAAACCTCATGTTTCAATTCAGAGATCGGAATAATATGGGCTTCGACCATGCGCCGGTCAATCGCCGTTTTTAGTAATATGTAGTTTGTGTTCCCAATCATGCCGCAAAGGTAAGCATATTTTTTCAAAAACAAAAAAAATATTGGGATTTTTTTGGGAAGTGTGGTAAAAAATTCATAAAGGCAAGAAAACTACCGTATCACAATCTCGTCAATAACATTGGTTCCGGCGTTCTCATTCAGTTTGATAACCAATTGTTTACGAATGGCTATCAATTCGCTGCGCACTACAGACGAGGTCAGGGACACGAACAGGACACGGTTTTTAATGTAAGTATTTGAAGTATATTGCATAACGGTTTTTCCCAGCAACTCGCCCCACAGCCTGCAAACGCGCGCTTCCATCATTTGATGGTAGATTTCAGGATTTTCTTTCCAGTAATTTCGCATCAAATCGTTGATTTTTAGGGTATTTCTTCTCAACATACAGTATCTCAATTTGTTTTATTTTCCATCAATTCCACATTTCCCTGTTCGACGCGAAAAAGCGAATAATCCTTTCCGATGGCTTCCAAAATGCGATCAAGGTATTTCCGGTTGGTGTCGGTGATAAAAATCTGACCGAACAAATCACCGCTGACAAGGTGAATGATTTTTTCAACGCGCTCGGAATCCAATTTATCAAAAATATCGTCCAGCAACAATATCGGTTGCGTACTTGCCTTGGAGGCGAGAAACGCAAATTGCGCTAATTTTAAGGCTATTAGAAACGTCTTATTTTGTCCCTGGGAACCTATTTTCCGCATCAATTGCCGGTCAAGCGTCATTTCCAGTTCATCCTTGTGGACGCCCGTCGAAGTATAGCCCAACAGCATGTCCTTTTCAAAAGATTCTTTTAGAACTTTCTCAAAATCAATATTTTCCAACTGTGAAATATATTTCAATCCTATTTTTTCAGGCGCGTTACTGATGTCTTTATAATATTGTTCAAAAACAGGTATGATCGTGTCTATAAATGACTTGCGTTTTTCAAAAACAGGTTTTCCGTAGATAGCCATCTGAATATCAATCGCTTCAAACAGCGTTTTGTCGCGTTTTTTCTCGCGCAACAGAACATTGCGCTGTGTCAAAGCCTTATTGTACTGAATCAGAGCGTTTAAGTAGTTTTTATCGTGTTGCGAAATAATCATGTCAATGAACCGCCTGCGCTCGTCGCTGCCTCCGCTGATCAAGTCGGAATCGGAAGGAGAAACAGTTACAATAGGCAGTAAACCAATGTGTTCGGACAGTTTGTCATAGTCTTTTTTATTGTGTTTGAACTGTTTGCGCAGCCCCGGACGAATCGAACAGAAAATTTCTTCATCCTTGCCCTCGAAATCGTAAATACCCTGCAAAACGCAAATCTCTTCGCCCCTGTAAATCACCTGACTGTCAACCGTATTTCTGAGGCTCTTGCAAAACGACAGATAATAAATGGCGTCCAGCAGATTGGTTTTTCCGACGCCGTTGTTGCCGAAAAAGCAATTTGTCTTGGTCGAACATACGATTTCCGCCTGTCGTATATTCTTGTAGTTCATTACAGATAACTTGTTTAATATCATACAATTAAAAGAAAAACAAAATATTTTTCACTACAAAAGTAAAAAAATATTCTGAAAAAATAAGGTTATGTCCATAAAAAAAACTAATTTTGCACCCTGAAATCAAAAAAACAGAAGAAAATAAACATCGAATTATGGCAAAAAAGGAGACGGAAAAGGCAACGAAAGCCGAAATGGAAGTAGGGGAATTTGTTTCCCGTTCTGAAAAATTTATCGAAAATAACAAAAAAAATATCACTTACGGTATCATCGCAATTGCCGTATTAATCGGTGCAGTGCTGGCATATCAGAATCTTTACATGAAACCGAAAGCGAAAAATGCAGCGGTTGCCATATTCAAGGGAGAACAATATTTTATGGCGGATTCGTTCAACCTCGCCCTCAATGGCAACGGCGTTGATTATGACGGATTTGAATATATCATCAGTCAATATGGCGGGACAAAATCCGCGAATCTGGCAAAGGCTTATGCCGGAATTTGCTATTTCAATATGGGCGATTACGACAACGCAATCAGCACGTTAAAGTCGTTTAAGAGCGACGATCCCAATATTTCGCCTGCGATTCTGGGACTTATCGGCGATTGCTACGTGGAATCGGGAGTGGACAAGTCGGGACAGGTGGTTGTCGTGACGGACGACAGCAAAATCAGGGAAGGTATTTCCTATTTTGAAAAGGCTGTCAATCAGGCAAATGATGATTTTATCAGTCCGATATACCTGAAAAAAGCGGGTCTTGCCTACGAAAATCTGAAACTGTACAGCGACGCCGTAAAAATTTATACGACCATCAAGGAAAAACATGCTGCTTCGATGGAAGCCGGTGATATTGAGAAATATATTATTCGGGCGCAAA
>JAITMT010000063.1 GCA_031277235.1 Tannerella sp. | reverse complement strand
AACAGGTGTATATTATTGAAAATCAGCACTTGCAATAATATAAACACGATAAATCCGACAGAGATGCTTATCCAGGTTCTAATCATTTTTCGTCGCCTCCCTTTCTGCTTCTTCCTGCTCTTCCTGATGTTTGTTTTCAAGGATACCGACCATTCTTAACCGCTGAAAATCAGTCTCCAAACGCACTTTCAACGAAAAGAAATTATCATCGTGCTGCCTGCTGAACGAATCAACCGTGCCAATCAAAATTCCGGATGGGAAAATAGTTGAATATCCGCTTGTTACGATCGTATCGCCCACCTTGAAAACCGAATGCGTGGGCAACTCCTCCAGATAGGCAAACCGCGAATCGCCTCCTTTCCACGAAAGTGTTCCGAAGTTATTGGTACTCTTCACTTTAGCGCTTATATTGAAGTGGGTGTTCAATACCGAAATGATGACCGAATAGTTGGGTTTCACCGTCTTCACGATGCCAGCCAAGCCGTTCGTCGAAATCACGCCCATATCGGGATGAATGCCGTGATTCGAGCCTTTGTTGATGGTGATGTAATTGCGGGTATAAATCGTGCTGTTATTCACCACGACGGCTGTTATACATTCATAATCAGGATTTTGAATCATCTTTACCTGCCCTATGCCGCCCGTCGCAACGAGGGTATCGGCAGGAGTAATTTCGTGTAAAAAAATATTACTAAAATTCAGTGTATCAGCGACTTTATCATCCAATTGCCTATGCAGCATGATGAGTTGCATTTCCAGTTGATTGTTTTTTTCGAGCAATTGCTGATTGATTTTCCGCAAATCGAGATAGGAAAAGACGCCCTCCGAAACCGACAATATGCGCCCCGTAACGACATTCGCCGAAGTCATCATCATATTGCGCTGATAGGCATTGTTCCTGTAAATCAGCGTAAAAGCGATAATCTCGCAGAAAAGAAACAAAAGCCAATGCCTTTTGGCAACCAGAAATTCAAGCAGTTTTCGCATAAATCGTTCATTATCAACTTCTATACAGGAAATTAAACCGGTTCAAATTTTTCAAGGTTACTCCCGTCCCGCGTGCAACGGCGCGCAACGGATCTTCCGCCACATGAAACTGAATGTGAATCTTGTCCGTCAGGCGTTTTTCCAAACCTCTCATCAAAGCGCCGCCGCCGGTCAGATAAATGCCGTTTCTCACGATGTCGGCATACAGTTCGGGCGGCGTATTTTCCAGCGTATTCATAATCGTCGCCTCGACTTTATTGATGGATTTGTCCAGACAGTGAGCAATTTCCTGATATGAAATGGGCACTTCCATCGGTAACGAAGTCATTTGATTCGGACCGTAAACGATGAAATCGTCGGGCGGATTTTCGAGCGAAGTCAGCACCGAACCGACGTTGATTTTTATCTTTTCCGCCGTGCGTTCACCCACTTTCACATTGTGCTGACGGCGCATATATTCCATAATATCGCTCGTGAAAACATCGCCTGCCGTGCGAATGGACGTTCTCGTAACAATCCCGCCCAGCGAAATCACGGCAACTTCGGTCGTTCCGCCGCCGATATCCACAACCATGTGTCCCTCAGGGGCTTCCACATCTATACCGATACCTATCGCCGCCGCCATCGGCTCGTCAATGAGATATACTTCGCGACCGCCTGCCCGCTCGGACGAGTCCCTCACGGCTCGCCGTTCCACTTCCGTAGCGCCCGAAGGTATGCAGATAACAATGCGCAAAGGCGGTGAAAACCAGCGGTTTCTAAGGTTTATCATTTTGATCATCCCGCGAATCATCTGTTCCGCCGCATAGAAATTGGCAATCACGCCATCGCCCAGCGGACGTATCGCGCGGATGTTTTCGTGCGTTTTTTCATACATTTTGCGCGCCTCCTCGCCCACGGCAAGCACTTTGCCCGTCCGCTCGTCCAATGCCACTACCGAAGGGGCGTCCACCACTATTTTATTGTCGAAAATAATAACCGTGTTTGCCGTTCCCAAGTCTATCGCTAAATCCTTCGTAAATGAAAATAATCCCATATTCTGATTAATGCTAAAATATTTTGTATCAATGTTTAAAATGTCTTATTCCTGTTTTGACCATGCTCATGCCGTGCGCATCGCAGTAGTCAACGGATAGTTGGTCGTTTACCGATCCGCCCGGCTGTATGACCGCCCGGATTCCCGCCTTGCCGGCTATTTCCACGCAGTCCGGGAAGGGGAAAAACGCATCCGAAGCCATCACGGCGCCCTTCAAATCGAAATCGAATGAATTTGCCTTTTCGATCGCCTGTTTCAACGCATCCACACGCGACGTCTGTCCCACGCCGCCTGCACACAACTGCCTGTTTTTGACCAGCGTAATAGCGTTTGATTTACTGTGTTTTACGAGTTTGTTGGCAAACAGCAAATCCGTAATTTCCGCTTCGGTCGGCTGCGATTGCGTCATCACTTCCAGGTCAGCCGCCGTCTGAATACTCGTGTCCCTGTCCTGTACCAAAATGCCGTTCAACAGCGAACGATACTGTTTATCAGGATTTTGCGTATGATTTTTACGCCTCAAAATAATCCTGTTTTTCTTCTGTTTCAGAATTTCAAGCGCATCTTCCTCATAATCAGGCGCTATAATCACTTCAAAGAAGATTTTGTGGATTTCCTCCGCCACCGCCCTGTCAATGACGGTATTCGTTACGAGAATCCCACCAAAAGCCGAAACGGGGTCGCCCGCCAGCGCATCGTTCCACGCTTCCAGCACGGTTTTGCGCGAAGCAATGCCGCAAGCGTTGTTGTGTTTCAAAATCGCAAACGTCAGTTCGTCAAATTCGTCTATCAGCGTAACCGCCGAATCAATGTCCAGCAGGTTGTTATACGAAATTTCCTTCCCGTTCAACTTTTCAAACAGCGCGTCGAAATCTCCATGGAAAACGCCCTGTTGATGCGGGTTTTCGCCGTATCGCATCACTTGCGACCCGTCAACCGCAGCCCGGAAAGCCGATCCTTCGCCTCCGTCGAAGTAGTTGAAAATCGCCGAATCATAGCCTGAAGATACCGCAAACGCCTCTTTCGCAAACCAACGACGGTCTTCCAGCGTGGTCGTCGCACCTTGCTCATTCAACAGATTCATAAACGGAACATATTGATTTTGAGAGGCTACAATCACTACATCGTTATAATTTTTTGCCGCCGCGCGAATCAGCGAAATGCCGCCGATGTCAATTTTTTCTATAATTTCATCTTCTCCGGCGCCCGACGCCACGGTCTCGCCGAAAGGATACAAATCTACAATAACAAGGTCTATTTCAGGGATATCATACTCTTTTATCTGCGCATCGTCACCCGAATTTCCCCGCCGCGCCAGTATGCCGCCGAAAACCTTCGGATGCAACGTTTTCACCCGCCCGCCGAGAATGGACGGATAGCCCGTAAGTGACTCGACCGCCTGACAATGAACGCCTAACGATTCTATGAATTGCTGCGTTCCGCCTGTTGATATAAATGCAACTCCCTCTTTATCAAGTTTTTTTACAATATCGTCTAACCCATCTTTATGATAAACAGAAACTAATGCCGTTTTTATTTTTAACTTCCTATTATTGTTCTCCATTGATACAAAAAAATAAATCGCACAAAGGTAGCGATTAATTTTCAATATACTATAAAACTTTTCGAAAAAATATTTTTTCAACCGGCGCAAACCGCATTAAAATACTGTGGAAAATGAGGATGATGCGTAAGTTACCTCCTTGTTTTTGTGTGATAATATTTGAAATACAATATATATTACCAACTTTCACAGATTGAATCCGCAAATTTTTTTTATTTTTTTCCGGACATTATTAATATAAAATATTTTTTTCGTATCTTTGCACCTGCAAAAGCAGTATTATGTAACAGGTAAATAACTAAAAATGAGTATATTAAATTTTAAATTTTTAAGAAAATGATTAAAGTAGGTATTAACGGATTTGGTCGCATCGGACGTTTGGTATTCCGGGCAGCACAGAAGAGAAATGATATTCAGGTAGTGGGTATCAACGATTTGATTGATGTGGATTATATGGCATACATGCTGAAATACGACTCCATCCACGGCAGATTTGACGGGACGGCAGAAGTAAAAGACGGTAAACTGGTTGTGAACGGCAACGCTATTCGCGTGACGGCGGAAAAAAATCCCGCAGACTTGAAATGGGGCGACGTCGGTGCGGAATACGTCGTTGAATCAACCGGATTATTCCTTTCCAAAGACAAGGCGCAGGGACACATTGATGCAGGCGCGAAATACGTTGTGATGTCGGGTCCTTCCAAAGACGACACCCGCATGTTCGTCGTCGGCGTAAACAACAAATCTTACCAGAAAGGCGAACAGTTCGTTTCCAACGCATCCTGCACGACAAACTGTCTCGCTCCGATCGCGAAAGTGCTGAACGACAAATTCGGCATTCTGGAAGCGTTGATGACAACCGTACACTCTACGACCGCCACGCAAAAGACCGTTGACGGTCCGTCGGCAAAAGACTGGAGAGGCGGTCGCGCCGCTTCGGGCAACATCATTCCGTCGTCCACGGGCGCTGCGAAAGCGGTTGGCAAAGTGATTCCCGAACTGAACGGCAAACTAACCGGCATGTCCATGCGCGTTCCGACTCTGGACGTTTCGGTCGTTGATTTGACAGCCCGTCTGGCAAAAGAAACAACGTACGAAGAAATTTGTCAGGCAATGAAAGAAGCATCCGAAGGCGAACTGAAAGGCGTTCTCGGCTATACCGAAGACGACGTCGTTTCCTCCGATTTCATCGGCGACTCGCACACTTCCATTTTCGACAAAAAAGCCGGTATTCAATTAAGCCCGACTTTTGTGAAAGTGATCAGTTGGTACGATAACGAATGGGCATTTTCGGTCAAACTGCTTGATCTGATTGCTTATATGAAGACAGTAAACGGTTGAGAAACTTGATTTTTTTTGTAAAATAATTTTTGTTGCCGTACCCTCTTTCGTTTCAGGGGTACGGCTTTTTTATCTTCATGCACTGCGAACTGATTACGATTCTGGGACCGACCGCCTGCGGCAAAACCTCCCTGGCGGCAGCGCTTGCCGAAAGACTGAACAGCGAAATTATCTGCGCCGATTCGCGACAGGTCTATCGCCGTATGGATATTGGAACGGGCAAAGACTTTGATGATTACGTTGTTAACGGCAGAAAAATCCCTTATCACCTGATTGATATTTGTGAACCGGGCGTCAAATACAA
Organism: Tannerella sp.; assembly: GCA_031277235.1. Taxonomy (GTDB): domain Bacteria; phylum Bacteroidota; class Bacteroidia; order Bacteroidales; family Tannerellaceae; genus Tannerella. The sequence goes on along the minus strand of JAITMT010000063.1, from coordinate 630 downwards.
TGTCTTTGAATACCAGCACGATTTTTTTGAAATCTACAATAATCTGAAAAACAGGGGAATAACGCCTATTCTCTGCGGCGGGACGGGAATGTATATCGAAGCCGTCCTGAAAGGCTACAAACTGCTCGACGTTCCGGTGAATCCCGAACTGCGCAACAGTCTGAAACAGAAATCCTTGCAGGAACTTGAAGCCATCCTTTCCACCTATAAAACGCTGCACAACAAAACCGACGTGGACAGCGCTCAACGTGCCATCCGCGCCATCGAAATCGAAGAATACTACAAAACTCAGATACCCGAACAGACCGAATTTCAGCCGGTTAACAGTCTGATTGTCGGATTGAATATTGATCGCGAACTGCGCCGCGAACGTATTTCCACCCGCCTGCACAAAAGGCTCGAAAACGGGATGATAGACGAAGTTCACGCCCTGCTCGATTCGGGACTCAAGTCCGAAGATTTAATCTATTACGGTCTTGAATACAAATATCTTACAGAATATATTATTGGCGAACTGTCTTACAACGAAATGTTTACGCAACTCGAAATCGCCATCCACCAATTTGCCAAACGTCAAATGACATGGTTCAGAGGGATGGAGCGCAGAGGCTTCAAAATCAACTGGATAGA
>JAITMT010000012.1 GCA_031277235.1 Tannerella sp. | reverse complement strand
CTGGAAAACAATTATACTTTTTTTGATCTGAAAGAGCAAACCGGTTTCATGCGTACATTAATTATACGCAATTCGTCAAACGGCGAATGGATGGTTATCGTTGTTTTTCACGAGGAAGATCGGGAGAAACGCGAAACGCTGCTGACCGCTATTCGGGATAACTTCCCTGAAATCACGTCGTTAATGTATGTAATAAATGAAAAGCGCAACGATACAATCCATGACCTTGACGTTCAACTTTTCAGCGGTAAAGACCATTTGACGGAGGAAATGGAAGATCTGAAATTCAAAATCAGTCCGAAATCGTTTTATCAAACCAACAGCCGGCAGGCGTACCGGCTCTATTCCATAGCGCGCGATTTTGCGCAATTATCAGGAAATGAGACCGTTTACGATTTATATACGGGCGCCGGAACTATCGCCAATTTTATCGCTCGAAAAGCCGGGAAAGTCATTGGTATTGAATATGTTGCGGATGCGATTGAAGATGCGAAAATCAATGCTCGACTGAACGGAATTGAAAATGCGACATTCTTTGCCGGAGATATGAAAGATATTCTGAATCAGGAATTTATTGCTCTCCACGGTAAGCCTGACGTCATCATCACCGATCCGCCGCGCGTCGGAATGCACGACGACGTGACGGACATGATTTTAGCCATTGAACCTCAACGGATTGTCTATGTCAGTTGCAATCCCGCGACGCAGGCGCGCGACCTGAACCGTCTAAGCCAGAAATATAATGTGCTGAAAATACAGCCCGTAGATATGTTTCCACATACGCATCACGTTGAAAATGTGGCGCTTTTAGAGTTTAGAGTTTAGTTATTAGAGTTTAGAGTGTAGTTTTTAGAGTTTAGAGACAGGAGCATGATTTTGAGGAATAAATATATCTATAATTATCTTATTATCAATATATTGAGTTTTTTTTTGATAGCCTGTTCGGGTAATCATGGGAGAGACAGTTCGGCAATTGATCTTCCGCAAATTCGGGAAAAGGGTGAATTGACGGTGGTAACACTCAACAGTTCAATCTCTTATTTCATTTACAGAAATCAGGAAATGGGTTACGAATACGATCTGATTGCAGATTTTGCCCGCTCACAGGGTTTGAAACTGAACATCAAGGTAGCCGAAAACATTTCCCGCCTCGAAGAAATGTTGCAGTCGAAAGAGGCTGATATTGTGGCATATCCGGTACAAATGGACAATTCGATGAAGCAGAAAGTGCTGTTTTGCGGGTTGGAGCAGCAAAATCACTTAGTCATCGTGCAGCGCGCCAACCGGAAAGATACTATTGCAACTGATGTTACACAATTGATTCACAGGGAAGTATGGGTTCAAAACAATACTCGCTATCAAGATCGCCTCAAAAGTCTGAATACCGAATTGGGAGGCGGCATCGAAATTCGGAATATTGTGCTCGACACGGTTACGACGGAGGATTTGATTGACATGGTCGCCAACGGCAAGATTCAATACACTGTTAGTGAGAGTAATCTCGCGCGCCTGAGCAAAACGTATCACAGCAATATTGACATCAACCTCCGCATCAGTTTTCCGCAGCGCACTTCGTGGGTTGTGCGGAAGGAAAGTCCGCAACTTGCCTCAGCCGTAAATGATTGGGCATTAAATATTTCCGTCAATACGACGATTCGTGCGGCGACCAAAAGATATTTTGAAATGTCGAAAAACGAACATCCGGATTTGGACATTCCGCCCGTCAAAAAGGGAGATATTTCGCCTTACGACGATTTGTTCAAAAAATATGCCCCGCAGATGGGCTGGGAATGGCAAACGCTGGCTTCGATTGCGTATCAGGAGTCCCGGTTCAAAACTCACCTGGAATCCTGGGCAGGCGCCAAAGGTTTGATGGGCATTATGCCGCGTACGGCGCGTAATTTCGGTTTTTCTCCCGACAGCCTCGGCAATCCCGAAATTTCGATACGGGCAAGCGTCAAGATTTTGCAATATCTCCAAAAAATATATTCCGACGTCGAAAATCCGGATGAGAAGAAAAAGTTCGTGCTTGCCGCTTACAATGCGGGCAACGGACATATTGACGATGCGCGAAAACTGGCTGAAAAATACGGCGCCGACGCCGACATTTGGGACGGAAACGTCGCCGAATACGTGCGTCTGAAAAGCGAACCGGAATATTACAACGACAAATTATGCAGAAACGGATATTTGCGCGGCTCGGAAACGTTTAATTACGTATCGGAAGTCATCAATAGAAGCGAAACTTATAAGGGATTGGCAAACAGGTAATTGGCAGATAAATTTTTAGCGCTGTTTTCGGTATAGAAATAAAGATGAAAATCGGAAGAATCGGACGGCAAATAGAAATGGGGCGTCGGATTTTCCTGCCGGTGATTGATTTCTCCCGACGGCGTAACCGATTCCTTTCCGTTGAACAGCAACGAATAAAGCAATACGATACCGAAAAAAGTTAAAATTACATCTTTCATAGTTCTGTCGTTTTTTTCAAAGATATAACGGAACGCGGATGTAATTATTGTGTGGATTTGAAAAAAAATATTCCGTACAATTCAAAACGAGTATTTCAACCGGGCAAATCCCATCAGTATCTTCATGTTTCCTGCCGTCGAAGTGCCGAATGTGGAAAAATATTGCGCGATAAACGAGAAATCCAAATTTTCGACAACGGAATAATCCATTGTCAGTCCTCCATAAGCAGACTGTATATCAACGAAATACATACTTGACAGCGAGACGTTAAGACGTGGCGTGGCAGGGTAGGAGGCAGATACGAACGCGTTCCAGTTGCAGATGGACATGCGTTTAGCCGAAAGCGGGGCGGCGTAGATGTCCATCAGTCCGCCGCCCGTGCCGACATTGTTGTAAAGCACTTCGGTTTGCAGCATCAACGAGTTGGAAAAGAGATAATCGGCGCCGACGGAGACGGCTACAATGCCGCTCGTGTCGGTAGCGTTTTTGACGGGATGGAAATACGACATTTCGCTTCGTAGGTTCAATCCGCCAAAATCCTTCGTGAAAGCGCCGCCGATAACGAAGTCTGTTTCAGCCTGTTCACCTGCAATGATCTGATAGTCCGCGCCTTTTGCCGTCCAGTGATGCAACGCGGCTGCGGTGATTTTGCCGTCGTGATTGACCGATGCAGCCAGTTCGGACCATGCTGTTTCGTTGTGGTAATACGTCCCGCGAAAAGCATCGCAACCCGGACGTTCGGGATAATCGAAATCGAAAAATGAATATGTATTGAAAATGTCGTTGGCGTTCCACACGAATGTCTGTCCCCAGTTGATGCGCTGACGGCCGAGTTGCAGTTTCCATCTGCCTTTCTCAAAAGTGAAATTCAAGCGGTCGAAAGTCGTGTTTATCAGCGCATTGTTTCCACTCGCCCAGTTCCATGACAAATCCATCAAACCGGCATCGGCGCCGATACTTCGCGGATCGAGCATGGCTTCGCTGCCTGCCATGAAACGGTTGCGCATTCCGGCGTCCATGCTCAGGTAGTCGTTGAGTTGCCAACTGAAATTCAGCCTGTTATGCACAAGTCCCTGCCACCATATTTCCGTTTCGGGCTGCATGACGATCAGCGACGGCATCCCGCTGACGTATCCGGATAGCGACCAGTTTTTGTCCTGCGCGTAAGCCGAAACAGCTATGAAAAAGCAAAAGTATATCAGTATGTTTTTTGTATTTTTCATTCCTTCACTTCATTCATTATTTTCGCGTTTTTCGAGTTCCATCGTTGCTATAAATCTGTCGAAATCTGAAATTATCTTCTGCGTTTTGTTAAATTCTTCGTATTCTTCGCTTGCTTTTTGCTCGGCTTGGGCTTTTGAGATTTTTCCTTTGTCGTGCAAGATTTTGAATTTGCGAAAATTTAAAAATTCATTTACACTTTCGGCAAATTGCTGCATTGTGAAGGTGTTT
>JAITMT010000575.1 GCA_031277235.1 Tannerella sp. | reverse complement strand
ATGATAGCGGATTTTTCCATACATGCAGGGAAACACGAGCATAGCTTTACGGACGAAATAAATCAAGACACGCCAATAAAACCGAATAATCCGCACGCGCATATTATGCTGACTACTCGTGAAGTTGATAAAGACGGATTTTCCGCGAAAAAGAACAGGAGTTGGAACGCCACATCACACCTTGAAACTTGGCGGGAAAATTGGGCTGATGTGTGCAACCGACATCTTGAACGGCATGGGTTTGATGAGCGAATCGACCACCGCACACTTGCGGCGCAAGGCATTGACCGAGAACCGACAAAGCACGTCGGCGTTAAGGCGCAACAGATGGAGAAACGGGGGATTGCCACCGAGCGTGGGCAGTTGAACAGGGCGATTGAGAAAAATATTGAAAAAGATAAGATTAAGCCCACGAAGTGGCAGGTTAGCAAGGAAATTCAGGAGCGGCAAGTTAAACGGGAACATTTTTCAAAGACCGCGGACGCGGAAATATGGAGACTTGACAGGCAGATAGCGCAACTTGAGGAACACAAGGCATATTTGACGGAATTAGACGAAAAAATAACGGCATTTAAGGAAAAACAGTTTGAAATACTAAATAAATCAAAATTAAACAAAGACGGCACACGAAAGATACACAGACGGAATCAAGATGAATTTTGGGAACTGGATAAGCAAATCAACCAACATCTAAGAATGAAAAAATACGGCGAAGATATGGCGAAGCGCGATATAGAGCAGATGGAGCGCATGAGTATAAGGGAACAGCGACTTAACGCAATAAGGCGACCCGAACGCCCACGCATACCACGTGAGCCAACACCCGAAAAAATTATTACACGTGAATTAGATTTAGATTGGGATAGGTAAAAATATGAATTACAAGGAATATGAAAGAGCCGCCGAAGAGCAAATGGCGAAAGACCCGCAAATCTCTTATGAGTTGATAGACCATGACGGCGGGGTTGTTTTCGGGGAAAAATACGGAGATACAATCGCAAAACCAGAGGAAAAGGACGGGCATGTTTTAGTCATTGGCGGCGTTGGGAGCGGAAAAACCACGTGCATAGCCATTCCTACGCTGTTATCATGGAAAAATCGGGTTTTTGCTATCGACATTAAAAGTGAATTACACAAAGAAACAACAAAAAAGCGACCCGATAAACTCCAAAACATAAGAGTTTTTGAGCCTTTGAACAATGATACTTTAGGATATGACCCGTTTCATCTGTTACGCTCCACTACAAACCAAGCGCAAGCGGCAAGAATAATATCTAACGCTCTTATTACTGTTCCCGCAGATATAAAAGACCCGTTCTGGGCAGAAAGCGCGCGGAATATGTTGACGGGGGCAATATTGCATTTTATTAATGAGCGTTGTTCATTTGTGGAAACGATAAGGAAGATACTTTCAACGCCGATAAAAAAATTGATTGAGCAACTAAAAGCAAGCGAAACGAAAAAAGTCATATATTTCATTAACGCATTTGACGGCATGAGCGAGAAAACGCTGTCGGGGGTTTATGCTGAACTGTGCCGACACATTGTAATTTATGTAACTGATGATGATATTGAGTATGCGCTCACAAGAGAAGACTGTATAAAGCCAAAAGATTTGGAAATGGGGAAAGATATTTACATCATAATTCCCGAACACCTTTTAGACGAGTGGAAAAATCTTTTAACGCTGATGATAAGCCAATTTTTGAAGTTTTTTGAGGAACGTAAAGACATGGACGAAAACGCCCCGCCGATTTTATTTTTATTGGACGAGTTCGCCCGATTGGGAAAAATCGAGAAAATGACAAATGCACTCGCAACATTGCGGAGTAGAAAAATTACAATCTGCCTTATATTGCAGAGTTTGGCGCAACTGGATTTAATATATGGCAAGGAAACAAAAAATGTTATGTGTGATACGTGCGCTTATAAAGCCGTTTTAAGCGCAACAGACCCCGACACACAAGAGATTTTTTCAAAACTGGTAGGAACGTATGACCGTTACAAGTTGACAGATAGCCGAAACACTCGCCCGATTTTGAAATTACCCACAAGTGACGGCGTAAGCACGACCACGGAAGAAAGGCGAATAATAAAACCCGAAGAGTTCGCCACGCTCCCCGATATTGTTTTATTATCGCCTTACGGATTTTTCAGAGTGGAGAAAAAGCCCTATTATGAGGATTAGGGGGAGTGTCGCAAAGTCGTGTAAATGGCAGTATGCTCACTGCACAATATCACTTTGATAAATAATATTGCCGTTTCTTAAAACATAATCAGTAAAACCGCTTGGGTCTTTTGTGGTGTCCATGAGGTGGGGTTCTATATCAAGGCTTACTTTTTCAGATATTCGCCAAAGGTCAACCGCAGTATCATACCAATCACCATTATAATCATTAAAAACAATAGCTACATCAATATCGCTATCTTTGTGCGGATTTCCGTTGACATAAGACCCAAAAAGCACAACGGCAAACGGATTATATTGTTTTTTTACTTCGTCGGCGTATCGGTTGGCGGTGGTGATAACTGTTTCTTTATCCAACATAGCAATTCCTCCGTTTCTTGCATAAGTTGTGTGCATTTTTTATGATTTAACTTT
>JAITMT010000488.1 GCA_031277235.1 Tannerella sp. | reverse complement strand
TCTGCCTTATATTTTGCTAAAATCGAATAAAATGCCGGTCGCCAACCGATCATATCCTGATTGAAAAATTAAAATTCTCTCCTATCCAAATATTTTTCGTACCTTTGCTCCGTTTAATTAAAAAAGCAAATACCATGAACAGAAGAAAATTTCTATCAACAACAGCAGCAGCCGGGGCATTGACCATCATTCCGCGTTCCGTATTGGGAAGAGGATACGTGGCTCCGAGCGACAAAATCAGGCTGGTCTATATCGGGTGCGGAACTCAGGGACTCGACGAACTGAAGGCCATACTCAATTCTCCGCAAATTGAAATTGTCGGAGTTGCCGATCCCAATAAGGAAAGTTACAATTATATCCACTGGAGCGAAAACGGATTGCGCAACAGTTTACGCAAACTGATTGACGAACCTCGCTGGAAAGAAGGAATCAAGGGCATTCCCGGCGGACGGGACGTGATGAAGGAAGTCGTTGACATTTATTACCAAAAAAACCGCCCCAGCCGGACGGGAAAAGGCGTGGAATGTTACGAAGATTACCGCGAATTGCTGGATAGGGTGAAGGACGTGGACGCCGTAAAAGTGATGACGCCCGACCACCTGCACGGCTATGTGGCGGTGGATTGCCTCAACCGGGGAAAACATGTCATCATGCACAAACCGCTCGGAAACAAGATGCTCGAAGCCATGAAAGTGGTTGATGTGGCGAAACAGTCCAAACTTTCGACCCACATGATGGCTTACAACGCTTTCGGCGACGGAAATATGGCGCAGATAAAGGCTTGGCTGGACGCCGGGGCTATCGGCGAACTGAAAGAAATTCACAACTGGACGAACCGTCCCGTGTGGCCTCAATATCCCGATATTCCAGCCGAAACTCCTCCGATTCCGCAGGGATTCAACTGGGATTTATGGCTGGGACCGTCCGAAATGCGCAGTTATCACCCGCACTATACGCATTGCGTGTTCAGGGGATGGTATGAATTTGGGGCAGGTTCCATTGCCGACATGGGGTACTACAGTTTATGGTCGGTGTTTGACGCGCTGAAATTAGGCTCGGCGACTGCGGTTTCCACCCGTTTTTCAAGGGTTATCGGACTGAACAATCAGGTGCCCTCGGCGGTCGTCAATTCCTGGTCGTATCCGCTCGCAGCCGCCTATAAATTTGAAGTTCCCTACAGGGACAAACCGGGCAAAATTACGCTGGCTTGGCACGATGGCGGTATGAAACCGCCTATTCCGGAAGGTTATCAGGACGATGATTTACCCATCGAAGGCATGATGTTCCTCGGAACGAAAGGCGCTATTGTTTCGGGCTTCCTCCGGGAATCTCCCGAATTGGTGGGAGTTGCGAATAAGCAACAATACGATTCGGTCGTCGGACATCAAATGGCGGAACATCCGCGTTCAGCGCTTGCCGACGGAACGGAACGCTGGCTGCAAACCTGGATTGACGGATGCAAAACCGGAGTCAAGGGTCCCGGCTCGTTTGAATTTGCCCGCGAAGTGAACGAAACTTTCAACCTGGGTTCCGTGTCCCTGCAATCCAACGGCGCGAAACTGATTTACGATCCGCAAAGCCGAAAAATAACCAACAACCCGGAAGCGGACAAACTGCTAAGCCGCGAAACGCGGAAAGACTGGAAATTTGTATAATCTAAAAACAATTCATATTATGACTACAAGACGTAATTTCTTAAAAAATTCAATGCTCGGCACGGCTGCCCTCATGGCGGCTCCGGCAACTTCCCTTGCAGGCGTCAACGGGCGTCACGAAACGATGCAAACGGCTGCCGCCGATTTCAAACCGCTGCGGGTTTCCATGCTGTCCTATTCATTCCACGGCTTGTTCAATGCCGGAATGATGGATTTGTTCCATTTCATGGAAACCTGTAAATACCGCTATCACCTGGATGCGGCTGATTTATGGAACGGCATGTTTGCAAGTACCGAAGACGATTATATCAAAAAAGTTCACTCCGCCCTGGAAGACAGGCAATTGAAAGTTCCCAACATCGCCTGCGACGGTTGTCACATTCTGGCTGCCGGCAAAGACGATCCGGCAAAAATGAAAGCCGACCAGGATCGTTACATGCAGATAGCCAAACAGATTGGCGCCGGTTTCGTCCGCTTTGACGCGGGTCCCTACGACGACGGTCGCGGAGAAAGAGCGCCCTGGACAAATCAGGAGTTCGATTTTCTGGTGAAGCGTTACCGGGAACTGGCTCAGTTTGCCTACGACAACGGTTTCCGGGTAGGCGCGGAAAGCCACTGGGGACCCGAAAAATACTGGCCCAACATGGAAAAACTGATTAAGGCGGTTGATCATCCGGGATTTGCGATCTGTGTGCATATCGGCGGATGGACGGGAAGTCAGGAAGAAAAAGACTTTGCCGACAAAGCCTCCGCACCCTACACGGCTCACACGCATTTCCCCTGGAATATTTGCGAAGGACCTTTAGTGGAAAAGATGCTGAATTTGAGAAACGCCAATTATCCGGGCTATTACAGCGTGGAACAGCATTCGGGGCATAACGAATACAATCTGGTTGCCGCGCAGTTAGCCAAGGTAACGGCAGTCTTGACCGCCTGGAATCGCGGCGGTTCGGGCGAATTATACGAGCCGGAAGAGAAAAGGAATAAGGAGGTGCCCTGGTGAAATAATTTTACGGATTTATGTTGCAATTGAGGAAATATGCGTATCTTTGCAACCGGATTATGAACGAAATTTACAGGATATGACATAAAAGAAAATAATGTGCTGACAGGCACGAAATAAGACATTTGGGAAAAGCATTGAGCTTTTATTTTGGGCTATTGTAAAATTTGGCGATTAGATGATAGTGACCCATGAATGGAGTTAAATGTTCACGTACTAAGGCGTGAACTTAATTTGATTCTTGGTCACAAAGGTTACGCCAAATACCATCAATAGCGGGAAACAGTTAAGTTTCACGCTTTTTTTATGGTCTTTTTTGAAGAGGAATATAGAATTTATAATTAATAACTTAATATTTAAAAGTATGAGAAAGATTTTTACAAAATTGGTATTTGCAGGTGTTGCATGTTTTGGTATGGTGTCTGCTTTTGGGCAGGAAAATAAACCTGTTGCAGGAAGGATTGAAAGGAAGGATTTTTCGCCGAAGACCGAGATTGAGCGAGAATAAAGGGTTAAAAGTTTTACCGGATAGTATTATTACATACTTGGCTTCCGGAGAAAAAGTAGAAAAAAAGATCATCTATGAAAATATGGATGATTATATATTTTATGAATTTTACCAATGGGATAGTAACAACTGGATTGAGCAATATAAATCAGCTGCAGGACCTGATATTCTGTGGTTTAGTATAGATGATGGAAATTATAATTTACATATGCCTCAAATAGGCTACGATTTCAACAATAATACATATTATATTATAAATCTTTGGTATGATATTGAAGGTAATTATACCATTCACCCTGTAAATGTAACTTATAATGCAGATGGACAAGTGAAAGTTATTAATATACTATTTGAAGACAGTCACCCCAATAAAGGACAAATTTGGCTTTCTTATCATTTTTTTTATAATGAAAGAGGTCAACTGATTTCCCGAATAGATTATAATCATAGTTACTCCGAAGATGATAAAAGAGATAGACAATATGATTATTTTTACAATGAAAATGGAGATATGACTTTGTTTGAGGATTGCCGTTGGTTAGACGGAGAAAAAAAAATTTACGACTATAATATTCGCCAAATAGCCAAATATGATTCTCAAGGGAGAAAAATCAGAGAAGAGAGATATGCGGGTAACACCAATCTTCAAAGATATTTGCTGAATGAATACGACATTTATTATTATTCAGATGAGACTATCATGCCCAATGTTGAAGTTACAAACAACAATTCAATCGGCAATGAAAATCAAGGCAATTTCGATTTGGAAGTAAATATCCCGACCGATTCAATCAGCAACGGTTCCCTAACAATCACTTTCCCCGAAGGATTTACGCTGGACGAGGAAAACACAAATCTGACCCTGGACTTCGCCAGTCTGTTCGACTTGACAATTACCAAACAGGAAAACAACAGTTGGCTGCTGGAAATCAAGCCGAAAACAACACGCAGCGCTTCGCCGAGAGCCGGTGAAACGACAAATATGCTTCAAGTAGCCTACTCGGTTGATGAAAAAATTAAACGGGGGACGTACAACATATCAGTAAACAGCATCCTTTTTGAGACGCCCGGCGGAAACTATATCCCCGAACCTGCCATCACCGTTCCGGCGGCAGTTGAGCGTTGGGGCATGGGGAATGAGCCGGTGAATACGCCTGCTCCCGTTGTCTATACGGACAATCAAACAATCTATATCCAAGCCGTAAATCCGGAACAGATTGCGATTTATTCCATGACGGGTCAAAAACTGCATGAAACCACCGTACAGCCGAGTTTGAACACCATCCATGCCGCCGATTTCCCGCAAGGCGTTTTGATTGTTTGAGGGAGTAGCGGCTGGGTCAAGAAGTTGATTCTTCAGTAGTATATGCTAAAAAATATTTCAATTGAACTATTAAAAAACCTCGCGATGATATTAAGGTTAATCGCATATTTATATGTTCGTTCTATGTGTGATATTTGTGCATCTACTAAACAAGATGTAACCGGATTGACCAGTCCATGATTTTGGACTTATGAGCGTAAATACCGTCAAACGGGAAAAACAGCAATTTATTTGTCGGAATAATGATCTCTTAATGAATAAATTCTGATTTGCCCATCTATAATATTGTAAACCAATCTGTTTTTACCATTGATACGTCGCGACCATTTGCCGGCTAAACTGTATCGCAACGGTTCAGGCTTTCCTATTCCCGAAAAAGGCGTTTTTTCTATGCTCTCTATCAGCATGGTAATCCTTTTTTTAATACTGTCTGTTCCCTTATTTTTCCAGTAGTCAAGATCTTTCTGGGCGTTTTCGGAATAAATCACTTCCATAAATCAGCAGTTTCTATCTTTCTGGATTTTCCTTCTGCAAATTGCTTTTCACTCTCTTGAATTTTTTTCACAAATTCAGCGTCATAATTTTCGGACGATTCAAGTATTTCAAAAACACCGGTTTCCCGGATAGAGTCTAAAATGCTCATTGCCATTATATTATCAGTATTGTAACGCAGTGTAATAGTTGCCATAATCTGTTTTGTTAATTTTCTGCAAAGATATTTTCCCCTTCAATACCGATAATGCTCCGCCTTGTAGGGACCTTCGACGGGCACGCCGATGTAGTCGGCTTGTTCTTTGGATAATTGGGTCAGTTTCACGCCGATACGTTCCAGATGCAGGCGGGCTACTTCTTCGTCCAGATATTTCGGCAGACGATATACTCCTGTTTCGTAGTTCTTTTGCCACAGGTCTATTTGTGCAAGTGTCTGATTTGTAAATGAATTACTCATCACAAACGACGGATGTCCCGTTGCGCAGCCCAGATTTACGAGGCGGCCTTCGGCAAGCAAAAAGACGGAATGACCGTCGGGAAACGTATATTTATCCACTTGCGGCTTGATATTGGTATGCTTGATTTTCGGGAAGTTCTGCAACTTATCTACCTGAATTTCATTGTCGAAATGACCGATATTGCAGATAATTGCCTGATCTTTCATTTGTTGAATGTGTTCAATCGTAATGATGTCGCAGTTGCCGGTCGTAGTAACAAATATATCCGCCTCTTTTACAGCATCTTCCATGACGGTTACTTCAAAACCTTCCATAGCCGCCTGCAACGCGCAAATCGGGTCAATTTCCGTGACGAGCACGCGCGCGCCATACGAACGCATCGAATGGGCGCAACCCTTGCCAACGTCGCCGTAGCCCGCCACACAAACGACTTTTCCCGCAATCATCACATCGGTAGCGCGTTTGATGCCGTCAGCCAGCGATTCGCGGCAACCGTAGAGATTGTCGAATTTCGATTTCGTAACCGAATCGTTCACATTGATGGCGGGAACGAGCAACTCGCCGCGTTCCATCATTTGATACAGCCGGTGAACGCCGGTGGTCGTCTCTTCCGAAATGCCCTTCATTTCGTCGAACATGCGATGCCAGCGTTGCGCGTCTTCCTTGAAAATGCGGTTCAGCGTGTCCATGATAACCTGTTCTTCGTGGTTTCCGGCTTTTGCCTTCAGCAATTCAGGATTGTTTTCGGCAAAAAATCCCTTGTGGAACAGCAGCGACGCATCGCCGCCGTCATCAACAATCAAATTCGGTCCCTTGCCGCCGGGAAAACGCAACGCCTGATCGGTGCACCACCAGTATTCTTCCAGCGTTTCGCCCTTCCACGCGAACACGGGAACGCCCGTTTGGGCTATCGCGGCGGCGGCATGGTCCTGCGTGGAAAAGATGTTGCAACTTGCCCACCGCACGTCGGCGCCGAGTTCGACCAGCGTTTCTATCAAAACGGCGGTCTGAATCGTCATGTGGAGAGAGCCCATGATCCGTGCGCCTTTCAGCGGCTTCTCCCGCGCATATTTCTTGCGGATGGACATCAGTCCTGGCATCTCGTGTTCCGCGATTTCTATCTCTTTACGACCAAAGTCTGCCAGCGTTATATCGGCAACTTTATAATTTAATTCTTCTGTTGATGTTTTATTTGACATTTTTTCTTAATTTTGGAGCCGCAAAGATACAAAAAATTTTTGAATTATGACACAAAACAGCAGTACATCGCACCCGAAAGGGCTTTATTTCATATTCGTTACGGCTATGTCCGAGCGATTGAGTTATTACGGCATGCGCGCCATTTTCACGCTTTACCTCGTCAAGGCTTTGATGATGGACAAAGAACTGGCGTCCATGATTTACGGGAATTACACGGGATTGGTCTATCTCACGCCCCTGATTGGCGGGTACATTGCCGACCGTTACTGGGGGATGCGGCGTTCCATTTTCTGGGGCGCGGTGATGATGCTGTTTGGACAGTTGTTCATGTTTTTCAGCGCTTTATATTATGAAAACGCCGAATTGACGCGCTGGCTGATGTACGGCGGTTTGGGGATGCTGATTTTCGGAAACGGATTTTTCAAACCGTGCGTTTCGTCGCTGGTGGGGCAGTTGTACGAGCCTAACGACAAGCGGCTGGATTCCGCCTATACCATATTTTACATGGGCGTCAATGTGGGTGCGCTCATTGCGCCGCTGATTTGCGGATGGTTGGGCGACACGGGTAATCCAGCGGATTTCAAGTGGGGATTTCTGGCTGCAACGATTGGAATGTCAGGAAGTTTGATATTGTATGTTTTCCTGAAAGACAGATATTTAATTGATCCGAAAGGCGTTCCGCTGGGCGTTGAAGCGGCAGGAAAAGCGGTGAAAAAGGAGACGACCGAAAAATCCGAGTTGCCGAAACGCTCTGTCGCTGAGTTTGTTTTGTGGTCTGTGGCTGCGGTCGGATTATTTGCCGTTTTTCATTATCTGGCTCGTTTTGACCTCATTGGAGCGTTTATTTTTGCTTCGTGCTTGGTCGTGCCTGCATTCGTTTTGACCGACCGCTCGCTGGCAAAAATTGAACGGGAACGGATTTGGGTCATTTTCATCATGGCGTTTTTCGTGATTTTCTTCTGGTCGGCTTTCGAGCAGGCAGGCGCGTCGCTAACCTATTTTGCGGACGAACAGACGAACCGGAACATCCTCGGCTGGACGATGCCTGCGAGTTTTTTCCAGTCGTTCAACGCCGTGTTTGTCGTGCTGTTTGCGCCTCTTGTCGCCCTGTTGTGGCCCGCGCTGGCGAAAAGAAATATAGATCCCGCCTCACCGACGAAACAGGCTATCGGTATGTTCCTGTTGTCGGTTGGCTATCTGGTGATTGCGTTCGGCGTGAAGGGGGCTGCTCCGGGAATGAAAGTCAGCATGTTATGGCTTGTCGGGCTGTATTTTATCCATACGTTGGGCGAACTGTCGCTTTCGCCCATCGGTTTGTCCATGGTCAATAAGTTGTCGCCCGTCCGATTCGCCTCCTTATTAATGGGTATCTGGTATCTTGCCAACGCAACGGCAAATAAATTTGCGGGTATGTTGAGCGGACTCTACCCCGAAGCGGGCGTTACGAAGCATTTTCTGGGTTATGGAATCAATACGCTGTTCGACTTTTTCATGCTCTTTGTTATCATGTCGGGAGTTGCTTCCGTTGTATTATTCATATTATCAAAGACTTTGCAGAAGATGATGAATGGGGTGAGGTGAAATAGCGGGAATTTCATTTTATGAATACGGCGCGAGCAACAATAGCCGAAAAAGAACGTGTAAAAACTTTTTTTAGACAATCATTGCAAAATTCAGAAATTGTACTTACTTTTGCGGCGATTTTTATAACAATAGACGAAAAAATTGACAATGAACAGGGTGCGTGTTGTAAATAAATACTCGAAAAAAGATGCAGACAAAATGTTTTTTATTCAAAAAACATTTGTTTATATCAATTATTTTACTAACACACACACACACACACACACACACACACACATCACCACCTTTTAAAAAATACTTATTATATAATGTACGTATATGCGTGCGCGCATAATTTACAAAATATAATTTTCAATTCCAGGCAAACATTCGATACAATTTTTTTCCATGCGGACGCAACGAAATTTCCATGCGGAAAGAAATTTTCGGCTATGCGCATGGAAAAATCTTTCTGTGCGGAAAGAAATTTCCGGCTGTCCGCATCTCCGCTTTGCGGAAATTCAAAGATTCGAAGATTCGACAATTCAATCTCCAAATTTTATTGCTCGCGCTGATTTGCAATCGGTGCGAGCGGCATTTATACCTTGACAATGTATTAATTCTTATAAAATATTAAAAAAAATGAAATTCAAAGTAATCGAGCGGAACAATCCGCAACAGCCCACTGCTCCGAAGAAGCAGTATGCAAGTCCCGTAAATGCGGGCAAGTTCACCATCAAGGATTTCGCGAAGGAAATCGCAGGACGGTCGTCGCTTTCGCGCGGCGATATTGAAAACGTGCTGAGCAATTTTGTAGAAGAATTGCCGACATTTCTCAAACTCGGTTTGAGCGTGAAACTCGGCGATTTCGGAACATTCCGCCTCAACCTGCAAAGCGAAGGTGTAGAGCCGGGACAAAAATTCACCGCCGCGAATATCAAGGGTGTAAAGGTGATTTTCACACCCGGTTCTGAGTTGAAGACGAGCCTGGCAGATACGACGTTTGAGGAGGCTTGAACAGGAACTCTGACGGGCTTTTGAACCCCGTTAGATCTAAAACAAAACGATAACAATAAACGATATTTATTAAAATTTACAAAACAATGAAAAAGCGATTACCTTTTTTGCTAAAGAACTCTAACAGGGGTCTGAACCCTGTCAGAGTTAAATTACTCTTACTATGTACCGTGCTGTTTTACGCAACACAGACTTTTGGGCAAACCGTAGCCGTAACCGGCGTAAGCCTCAACATAACAGCCGATACTGTGGATGTCGGCAGTACGGTTCAACTGACCGCTACGGTTACTCCGGCTAACGCGACCAACCAAAACGTAACATGGAGCAGCAGTAATCCGTCTGTTGCAGACGTGGATTCTACCGGATATGTTACCGCTGTCGCGGCAGGAAGCGCCGCAATCACCGTTATCACCACTGACAGCGGTTTCACGGCAACCTGCAACATTACGGTCAATCCGATCACTGTCTCCGTAACCGGCGTAAGCCTCGACATAACAGCCGATTCTCTGGATATCGGCAGTACGGTTCAACTGACTGCAACGGTTTCGCCGGGCACTGCGACCGACAAAAGTGTAATGTGGAGCAGCAACAATCCATCCGTTGCAACCGTGGATTCCACCGGATTCGTTGCCGCCGTCGCCGCGGGAAGTGCCACAATCACCGTTACGACCGGTGACGGCGGTTTCACGGCAACCTGCAACATTACCGTCAATCCGGCTACCGTAGCCGTAACCGGTGTAAGTCTCGACCTGACAGCCGATTCCCTGGATATCGGCAATACGGTTCAACTGACCGCAACGGTTTCGCCGGGCACTGCAACCGACAAAAGTGTAATGTGGAGCAGCAGCAATCCGTCCGTTGCAACCGTGGATTCCACCGGATTCGTTAC
>JAITMT010000327.1 GCA_031277235.1 Tannerella sp. | reverse complement strand
CAATCCGCTGACGGGAATCGTCAAAATCCATGCAATCAGCAGGTTTTTCGTAACGCCCCAGCGCACTGCCGAAAGGCGTTTCGTAGCCCCGACGCCCATGATTGCACCGGTAATTGTATGTGTCGTGCTTACGGGAACATGCAGAAATTCAGTCAAATACAAGGTTAAAGCGCCTGCCGTTTCCGCTACGACGCCTTCAAACGGCGTTACTTTCGTGATTTTCGTTCCCATCGTCTTTACGATTTTCCAGCCTCCGCTCATCGTGCCGAGCGCAATCGCCGTAAAACAGGCAAAGGGAATCCAGTCGAAACTTTCGGAGTTTTGGAGTTGGTTAAATTCGGTTAACTTCATCCAGTCAGGCAGTTGCGACGCAATTTCGGGAATACCCTGCACGGAAATCAGCGCAACGGCAATAATGCCCATCACCTTCTGCGAATCGTTCATACCGTGCCCGATGCTGAACAGCGCGGACGAAACCAACTGCAAATGCTTGAACAGCCGGTTCGCCCGGTTTGGATTGGCTCTTTTGAAAAGATGCAAGGTCAGAATCGCCAAAAAAGTCGCTGCAATCATACCAATCAGCGGAGCAAGGAAAATGAACGCGGCGATTTTCAGGATAATACTGCCTTTCACCGCCGCAAAACCGCCGGCTGCAATGGCTGCGCCCCCAAAACCGCCAATCAGCGTATGCGACGACGACGACGGAATGCCGAACCACCAGGTCGCCAGATTCCACAAAATAGCCGCCAGAATGCCCGACAGTACGATGGGAAGCGTGATAAACTGCTCGTTAACGCTTTTTGCCACCGTGTTGCCGATGCCAAATTCGCCGATCAAATATTTTGCAATAAAAAGGGCAACGAAATTGAAAAACGCTGCCCATAAAACTGCCTGAAAAGGCGTTAATACTTTGGTTGATACGATCGTTGCGATGGAATTTGCCGCATCGTGAAAGCCGTTGATGAAGTCGAACACCAAAGCAAGAACGATAATAGTGATTAACAGTGTCATTATGCGTACTTTACGATGATTGTTTTAATGATTTTCCCTACGTATTCGGCAGTATCCGTCGCCTTTTCGAGTTCATACATTATTTCTTTCACCTTCATCAGTTCAATACCGTCCGTTTCTTTCTCAAACAGGCTGATAATGAAGTTTTCATAGACGTCGTCCGCCTTGTTTTCGATGTCGTGCAGTTCGGAGCAATACTGAAGAATATTTTTTGTTGTTTTTTTGAGCACATCCAGTTCGTCCACTGCCTTGCTGATGCAAATCGTTGATTCATAGAGGAGTTTCGTCAAATCCTGCGCACATTCGGGCAAGGCTTTCGGATTGTAAATCACGATACGTTTCGCGCAACTGTTGATACGGTCAATAACGTCGTCGAGACGATTGGACAGCGCGTTGATGTCTTCGCGGTCAAAAGGCGTTATAAACGTGGAATTTAGCTCGTCGAAAATACGGCTTGAGATGCGGTCGCCGATTTTTTCCTGTTCCTTAATTTTTTTCCAGTACTCCGCCGCGGTTGCATGCGTGTAATTACCTGAAAATTCATTCATTAACTCTGCTGCTTTGATGGCTACGTCCGACATCTGCTTCAACAGAGGAAAGAACTTCGGCTCTTTCGGGGTCAATTTACTCAAAAAAGAATTTTTCATCGTGGTCTGTTTAATATAAGTTAAAAGCGTGAAACACATTATAAAAACAATATTTCACGCTACAAAGTTACAACAAGAAAATGGATTTCTCCTAAAAAAAACCCGAAAATTTTTTCAACAATTTTTCAACCGGATTTTATTCCGCCAGCGCTTTTGCCGCGCCTTCCATTAACATACAGCCACTTAGCTGTTCCGTCAAGCCGGTATTCTACAATCCAAACGCTTCCTTGATTTTTCCGACGTAATCCAGTTTTTCCCACGTGAAAAGTTCCACTTCGCATTCAACGGGATCTTTGTACCGCGATGTAAATGTCTTCTTGACGAATTTCGGCGTGCGCCCCACATGCCCGTAGGAAGCGGTTTCCGAATAGATGGGATTGCGCAGTTTCAGGCGGTCTTCAATCGCTCTCGGACGCATGTCGAAGAGTTCGCCGATTTTTTTCGCAATCTCGCCGTCGCTGATTTTCACGTTGGAACGACCGTACGTATTCACAAAAATATTCATCGGTCTGGCAACGCCGATAGCGTATGAAACTTGCACCAGCACTTCGTCCGCAACGCCTGCCGCCACCAGATTTTTCGCGATGTGGCGAGCCGCATAAGCCGCGCTTCTATCTACTTTTGAGGGGTCTTTGCCCGAAAATGCGCCGCCGCCGTGCGCGCCTTTTCCGCCGTAGGTATCAACGATAATTTTCCTGCCCGTCAGACCCGAATCTCCGTGCGGACCACCGATAACGAATTTTCCCGTCGGATTGACGAAATAATTGATTTTGTCGTCAAACAATGCCTGCACATTGGCGGGATACTGTGCTTTTACTCTGGGAATCAGTATATTGACAACGTCTTCCCTGATTTTATTTTGCATTTGCAAATCGGCGTCCTCCTGCGAAACGCCGTTTTCTGCCGTAACAAATTCGTCGTGCTGCGTCGAAACCACAATCGTATCAATGCGCAGCGGCGTACCGTTATCGTCGTATTCAATCGTTACCTGACTTTTCGCGTCGGGACGCAGGTACGGCATCTTTTCCAACTCGTTTTTGCGGATGGCAGACAGTTCCAGCAACAGACTGTGCGCCAAATCCAGTGCCAGGGGCATGTAGTTTTCGGTCTCGCCGGTGGCGTAGCCGAACATCATACCCTGGTCTCCCGCGCCCTGTTCGTAAGGATCGCCGTTCCTGTCCACGCCGCGGTTGATGTCGGGACTTTGCTCGTGAATGGCGGACAGTACGCCGCACGATTGCGCCTCAAACCGATATTCGCTTTTCGTATAACCGATGCGCTCAATGACGCGGCGCACCGTTTCCTGCACGTCCACGTAGGCTTTTGATTTCACTTCGCCTGCCACAACGACTTGACCGGTCGTTACGAGCGTTTCGCAGGCGACTCTCGAATTTTTGTCGTGTGCCAAAAACTCGTCCAGCAAGGCGTCCGAAATCTGGTCGGCTACCTTGTCGGGATGTCCTTCAGAGACTGACTCTGATGTAAATAAATAACTCATTTTCTCAACATTTTATTCAATTAAACTTTTTTTATACTGAAAATGAATCAACCGATGGGGAGTTTATAAATGCTTGGAAAGTAAGGAATTATAGTATTTTTTTATTTTAGCATTTTTTCCTGTGGTTGCAAGCAGTACAAATCTCTCCACGTCAATTCCGGCGCAAAGATACAAAAGATTTTTTATTATGAAAAAAAATTGGGCGTTTTTGTCTAAAAAAACATTCTTATTCGTTATTTATTTTCTGTGCCTAAATCAGCATGGCAGTCAATAACTATTTAATAATTAACTGATTGTTACTGCATTTCCCAATCCCCGCCGACTTTGACGCCATTGAGGAAATCCCTTGTATTCATGCGCTTTTTGCCGGATAATTGCAGGGAAAGGATATTTATAAAACCGTCCGCAACCGCCACCTGAAGGAATGTCTTGCCGTCCGTTACGATGGATCCGGGTGTAAGAGCATGATTTTCAATGATTTTTTCCGTTTGAAAAATTTTCAGTGATTGCAGCGAGGAATCGGCAGACGTCAGTTCCGTCCACGCGGCAGGATAGGGCGACAGACCGCGAATGAAATTGTACACATTTTCAGCCGGTTGCGCCCAGTCTATACGGCAAGTTTCCTTGAAAATTTTGGGTGCAGGACGCAGATTATCAATGTTTCCCATCAGGTTTTCCTGTGGAACGGTCGGAATATTTCCGTCGTT
>JAITMT010000319.1 GCA_031277235.1 Tannerella sp. | reverse complement strand
TCTGCGAAGTGCTGAATGTTCATTTGCCCAAGCGGGCAGTCAAGACTTTTGCAGATTTTCTCTGCAAGATATTGGCTTTTTGTTCCCGAAAACACTAAAAATGAATTGTCTGCGCTCATTTGTAAACAGTTATATAAATAGGTTCCAAATTTTTAATAATTCGGGCGCAAAGATACATAAAAATTATCGAAAAAAATACAGGGCGAAAGAATTTTCAGGGCATGGAAGATTATGCAACCGGCAGCGGCAAACATTTTCTACCGGGCGATAATCCCTGCGGGATTTTCAGGTCTAAAATCGAGTGGTCATAAAGATTTATTGTTTCTCAATAAAAAATTTCTCGAAAAGATTTGGCGGTTTCAAAAATTGTCTGTTTCTTTGCACATCGAAAAACGATAATTATTTATTTCTATAAAAGATATACAACTTGGGCATGGAACAAAAACTGCATACATGATGATTCTTGCAGACCGGAAACCTGATTTCCATCACAACCCCGGTAGCCGGGAATGAGATCGTTATATTATCATAACCTGTTTTATTTCGCGTACCTTATAATATAAAGTCTATGGCAATCATCGTAAATCTGGGCGTAATGATGGCAAGGCGAAAAATATCGCTTACGGAACTGGCTGAAAAAGTGAATATTACGCCTGCCAATCTTTCTATCCTGAAGACCGGCAAGGCAAAGGCTATCCGCTTCAGCACGCTCGAATTGCTGTGCAGCGCGCTGGAATGCCAGCCGGGGGATATTCTGACATTTAGCCGGGAAAATGATGAATTAATATTAAAAAAATAAATAAAATGGAGAAAAGAAACTTTTTAGAACGCGCACTGACGGGACCCAATGAATGGTGGAAATATCTGCTGGTGTTTTTTGTGGGATTATTGGGCGGACAAGTCATCGGGAGTCTTCCCTTACTGATTACTGTATTGATACGAATGATTTCGACTGGAGAATTTACGTCATTTACGTCCGAAAATTTGTTATCGAAAAATCTTGCTTTCGGACTCATTATATTCAGTACTTTCGTATCTCTGGTTTTAACCGTTGTTTTAATAGGAGCCATAAACCACCGTACTTCTACTGAAATCGTAAACGGTACAAAGATCGTGCGCCGGGACAGAGTTGTTTTTGCTTTTGCGGTGAGTTTTGTATTGATGGCGATTTATTCGGGAATAGATTATTTTTGGCATCCCGACAATTATGTTTTGCAAACGAATTGGGGTAAATTTGCCGTGTTTTTTGTGCTGAGCGTCGTGTCCGTACCGATACTGGGTATTTACTCGGAATTGTTATTTCGCGGCTATCTGACGCAGGGAATCGGCGCCGGTACGCACAGTCGTTGGTGGGCGTGGATTCTCCCGGCTCTTATTTTCGCATTGTTCACAAGTATAATGCCGTCCCAGGCATCCAGAGAATTCGGCATTTCATATATGGCGAGTTCATCCCTGTTTTTAGGTTTACTACTCGGGCTGATTGCCATTCTGGACGACGGAATTGAACTCTCAATCGGTTTTATCGTGGGAACCTCGCTGTTTCCCATGCTTTTTGTAACACATTCCGCTTCACCAATCCCGACAGAATCCCTGTTTCGATTGAAACAGTTCGATCCGCATCAGGATGTAATTTCGACGATGCTCATCGGTCTAATCGCCTTCGTCATCTTCTACAGAAAATACCGGTGGAATTTCAAAATCATGAATCAAAGAGTTGGGAAAAAAGAAACAAGAGACTAAAAGTTAAATAATTATGGCAACAAGAAACTTTTTGGAACGCCCGCTGAAAGACGAGAATAAATGGTGGACATACCTGCTCGTGTTTGTACAGTCAATCTTCGCCGCACTGCTCTTTACGGGGATTGTAGCCCTCATCCCACTCCTGCTACAACTTATTTTTGACAGGGAAAATGTCGGAGATTACCATCCTGGTCTTTTAATGGGATATCTTTCCTTTTTCCTCCTTTTATTCTGGTTTTTTGCAGGACTTTACACCGGTATACTGCTCAACCGGACGCTCGCCGAAACGATCAACGGCACAAAATCCGTGCGCTGGGGCAGAATATTGTTTGCTTTTGCGGTAGCGTTTGTGTGGATGGCAATTGATTGGGGAATAGATTATTTTTGGCATCCCGACAAATACGTTTTCAACGCGGATTGGCACCTATGGTCGGCATTGTCGCTTGTGCTGTTCGGGGTGTTATTGCTCACTACCGTCGTATTGTTACTGTACGGTTATTTGACGCAGGAAATCGGTGCAAGGACACACAGCCGCCAATGGGCGTGGATTGTTCCGGCCATTATTTTTACATTGATTATTCAATCTTCCGATTTCGGGGAACCCGATTTTTGGTTATCAACGGGTGAAACTCTGACCCTATTTCTGCTTTTGGGACTGATAGCGATTTTGGATGACGGAATAGAACTTGCCATAGGCTTCATCGTCGGATACGGATTGTTTTCTTTGCTTTTTACAATATCTATGTTTGAATCTCCCGAATCGTTGCCCGAGTCTCAGATGAATTCTCTATTCATAACAAACGCTACCGAGGAGCCGCTCCGGGATTTGATTTCGGTGGTAGTCGGCGGTCTGATCGCCTTTTTCATTTTCTACAAAAAATACCGGTGGGATTTCAAAATCATGAACGAAAGGGTTGAACGGTTGCCCGACGATGCGCCATTCCGCACTTGACCCGCAAACTACGGTCAAATCACTACACTCTAAAAACTAATAACTAAACTCTAAACTCTAAACTCTGAAAAAACCTTTTAACGTAAATTTAACGTAAAGATAACGTTAATTTAACCCGCACATCCGGAAAATCACCCTACTTTTGCAGCGGAATTTAAAAAAATAAACAAAATATGGGGACAAAAAATTTTCTGGAACGCGCCTTTGACGGGCAAAACCAGTGGTGGAAATATCTGGTGGTATTTATGGTAGCGCTGTTTGCAGCACAATTCATTGCGGCAATTCCGCTCGTGATCCTAATCTTGGGAAAAATCGCTGCCAATGGAGGACTTGAAGAAAATAACCTTGAAAGCATGGCAGACATCGTGGCATTGGGATTGCCGAAAAATCTCGTTTTCGGACTGGCGATGCTTGGTCCGCTGGCAACCTTGATTTTCACGGTCATTCTGGTCAAGGCGCTGCACGGCAGAACTTTCGCCGCCATGGTAAACGGCACGAAATCCGTGCGCTGGAACAGGGCATTCTTCGCCTTTGCGATGTGGTTTGCGCTGATGGCTGTTTATATGGGAATGGACTATTTCCTGCATCCGGACAATTACGTGTTGCAGTTCGATCCGGGCAAATTCGCCGTGCTTTTTCTGTTGAGCGTCGTGTTGATACCGATTCAGACCACTTCCGAAGAGTTGCTGATGCGCGGCTATCTGGCGCAGGGAATCGGCGCCGGCACGCGCAGTCGCTGGTGGGCGCTGATGATTCCGACGGCTATTTTCGGTTTGCTGCACATTATGAACCCCGAAGTCGCCAAATTCGGCTTTCTGCTTTCGATGAGCCAGTATTTCTTCTTCGGTTTCCTTTTCGGACTGATCGCCATTCTGGACGACGGAATCGAACTGCCCATGGGATTGCACGCAGCCAATAACCTGTTTCTCTCGCTTTTCGCCACTCATGCGGATTCGACTTTCCAGACGGAGGCTCTCTTTTCACTGAAAATAATAGATCCGGTTCAGGATTTGATTTCGCTGGTCGCCATCGGTTTGGTTGCGTTTTTTATTCTGTATAGGAAATACGGCTGGAACATCAAGGTTATGAACGAAAAAGTGGGAACGGCAACCGTGGACAGCAGGGAAATATCTACCGTTATTGCGGGATGAACGGGAGAACGGGTAAACGGGAGAACGGACTTGGGTATTCATTGTCCATTGTCAATTATCCATTGTCAATTAAATAAAACCACCCCGTCGCTCTGCGCCACTCCTCCGAAGGAGGGGAATTTGGATAACCCCTTGCAAGCGAAGTGCAGCTCGGGGAAACGGGAAAATAGGAACAAAATAAGAATTAAATAATTAATAAAAAAACAAAAGAGACTATGAAAAATTTTTTTAAAATGTTATTGGCTTCCACGTTGGGAGTAATCATTGGAAGTGTGATTGTGAGCCTGTTGGGCTTCATTATTTTTGTCGGAATTGCCGCCACGATGGACAGTTCTTCTTCTTTTAAACTTCAGAAAAATACGGT